>JBDHZQ010000081.1:0-11584 GCA_039811945.1 Propionibacteriaceae bacterium | reverse complement strand
GCGCAGCAGAAATGCTCAAGCGTCCGCCGGAACTCGTCCGCTTCTCCTCCGTTCGTCGGCCGCCGGCAAGGCATCCGGAACCGGGCTCCGGGTGGCGGCGGCTACTGGTAGCTCCACAACGCTGTCGACGACCGCTCCCGGCCCGCGTGCAGCGAACTCCTGGCCGACGAGAGCCAGGAGACCGCCGCCGGCTTCTGGCGCCGCGCCGGGGCGTTCTACCGCGACGCCGGGGTGGTCGTGACACTAGTCCTCACCGACAACGGGTCCTAGGCTGACGGTGTTCGGAGGGGAGAATGACGATGCAACGAGCTCGTATACCCGGGCGCCGGCCTGGCGGCGTCCGATCTCGCTGAGGTGACCGAGGCGGTCGGTCCCTTGCGCCGCATCATCGAAGCCGCCGACAAGCTCCTGCCGCATCTCGGCATCTTCGGCTGAGGGCTTGCGCACTGCTGCTCACACCTGTCCATCAGGGGTCGGCGTGCCGGCCGAAATATTGTGGATATGTTGTTCAAGGCCCCGGAGATAACCGTGGCTCTGACTGATTTACCCAGTCAGAGCCACAATCGCAGGGTGTCCGAGAGAGGACTTGAACCTCCATGCCCTATACGGGCACTAGCACCTCAAGCTAGCGCGTCTACCTATTCCGCCACCCGGACGAGTGCCGCTGACCGTGGTCGACCAGCCCGCAGCACTATAGCAACCACCGCACGTAGGCGCGATTCGGCCGTACCCAGACTGGACGTTGTGGCCCGGATTGGCAGGATGTCGCCATGACGTCGAATCCCGCTGCCGAAGTCGTCCGGTTCACCAGCGAACTGATCAGGATCGACACGTCCAACTACGGGCCCACCGATCGGGGGCCGGGGGAGCGTGACGCGGCTGAGTACGTCGCAGAGGCGCTGGCCGAGGTCGGGGTCGAGTCGGAGTTGTACGAGTCGGCACCTCGCCGTACGACCGTGGTCGCCAGGTGGGAGCCCGACGGCTGCGACACCTCGCTGCCGCCGCTGCTGTTGCACGGACACCTCGACGTGGTTCCGGCCGTCGCCGCCGACTGGCAACGCGATCCTTTCGGAGGCGAGGTCGAAGACGGGTACGTCCACGGCCGCGGTGCGGTCGACATGAAGGATTTCGACGCGATGATGTTGTCGGTCGTACGCGACCGCATCCGTACCCGCCGCCCTCCGCGCCGGCCGATCCGCCTGATCTTTCCCGCCGACGAGGAGGCATCGGGCTCGCTCGGGGCCCGCTGGCTGGTCGAGCAGCACCCAGAGACGATCGAAGGCTGCACCGAAGCAGTCGGTGAGGTCGGTGGATTCTCACTCACCATCGGCGACGACGCCCGCCTCTACCTCGTGCAGGTCGCGGAAAAGGGCCTCGCTTGGCTGCGGCTGGTGGCCGACGGTACGGCCGGTCACGGGTCGATGCGCAACTCCGACAACGCTGTCACCGAACTCGCCAAGGCGGTGGCGCGGCTCGGAGACTACCGCTGGCCGTACGACATTCATCCCGCCCAGCAGTCATTCCTCGACGCCATCGAGGACGCGCTCGGCGTCCAGGTCAACTTCGACACGGCCGAGGAGACCCTCGCTCGCCTCGGGTCGATCGCCCGCATGGTGGGCGCGACCATGAGCAACACGGCCAACCCGACGGTGCTGCAGGCGGGTTACAAGGTCAACGTCATTCCCGGGCAGGCGGTCGCCGGGGTCGACGGCCGCTACCTGCCCGGTCAGCGAGAGCGCTTCCTCGAGACGGTGGCCGACATCGTCGGGCCGAAGGTCCGGGTCGAGATCGAGTCCGAAGCTCCGTCAGTCGAAACCGAGTTCGCCGGTGCACTCGCCGAGGCGATGAAGGCTTCCCTCGCCGCCCACGACCCTACGGCGAAGGCCGTGCCGTACCTCCTCAGCGCCGGCACCGACGCCAAAGGCTGGCAGGCCGCCGGGATCCGCTGCTTCGGCTTCGTGCCGCTGAAGTTGCCAGCGGATCTCGACTTCGTGGGGATGTTCCACGGGGTCGACGAACGGGTGCCGGTCGAGTCGCTGGAATTCGGTTGCCGGGTGCTGGATACGTTTCTCGACCTCGCCTGAGGTTGCTACCCAGCCCCATTGCGGGTACGGCCGAGCCGCCCTGAGCGGGGCCACCAGGGTTGGTTGTGACAACTCTCGGCAGCAAATCCACCCCCGGCCCTTGTGTCGGTGCACGCCCTTAGGGTGAGCCCGTGACCGCGATCTTCACGTTCCTGGCGACCCGGCCGGAACTCCTGACGTTTCTCCTGGTGGGGATCGGGTCCGTGGTCGGCCTGGCCTCGATTCGGGGTGTCGCACTGGGCAGTGCAGCCGTGTTGTTTCTAGCGATCGCGTTCTCCGCGTGGGCGAAGGCGGCCGGTGTCGACCTCGCGATCCCCGGGCTGGTCGCGAATGTCGGGCTGGCCCTGTTCTGCTTTGCCGTCGGGATTTCCAGCGGCGCGTCGTTCTTCCATGCGCTCCGAAGATCGACGAGCGTGCTCGCCGTGTCGTTCTTCGCGATCTGCTTCGGGGGCGTGGTCGCATTCGCGCTTGCCAAGCCGTTCGGGTTGACCCTGGAACAGGCGGCCGGTACCTACGCAGGCGGCGTCACGAACACCCCAGCCCTGGTTGCGGCCGGTGGTTCGGCCGAGGCGACCGTCGGCTACTCGGTGGCCTACATCTTCGGTGTCATCGGCGTGATCCTCGTCATCAACTTGGCCTTGCGCAAGCGCCACGAAGATGCCGACACTCCCTCTCCGCTGATCAGCCTCGACGTCCGTGTCGAACGCACCGACGAACCCACGATCGGTGACCTCGAAGCGGAGCAGAACCGGCAGATCAACATCACCCGGATTCGTCGGACCGAATCAGGCCCGAGCGCCGTTCCGGCCGACACCGATGTCTTGCAGGTCGGCGACGTGGTGACCGTCGACGGCGCCCAGACTCACGTGGAGGCCGCCGCGACCGCCTTGGGTCATCGGTCGAGCCACCGCCTCGTGCTAGACCGCCGGTACCTCGACTTCCGCCGGGTCACGATCTCGCAACCGGCCATCGTCGGCATCCCGATCTCCGACCTCAAACTGGAGGAGACCTACAACGCCACCATCGCCCGGGTGCGCCGCGGCGACGTCGACATGGTCGCCAATCCGCAACTCGTCCTCCAGTTGGGCGATCGGGTCAGGGTGGTGGCTCCCCGCGACCAGATCCCGGTCGTGTCGGCCTACCTGGGTGACTCCTCCCGCGGCATGTCCAACATCAACCCGGCCGCGCTCGGAATCGGGATGGCGCTCGGATTCGCGCTCGGATCGATCACGTTCCCCTCGCCGAGCGGTGCCTCGGTGTCGTTGGGCGGGGCGCTCGGATGCCTGATCGTGGGCCTGGTCATGGGGTACGTCGGACGCGTCGGAACGGTCATCACCACATTGCCGTTCACCGCCTCGACCGTGTTGTCCGAGTTTGGGCTGCTGCTGTTCCTCGCTCAGGCGGGCGTCAAGGGCGGCAGCATGGTGACGCAGGCGTTCGTCAGCGGCACCTGGCTGCGCTTCGTCGGCTTGGGCGCGTGCGTGACCCTGGGCGTCGCGCTCGTCACCTACTTCGGACAGCGCTCCATCAACAAGATGGGCGGCCTGCGGCTGTCCGGCACACTCGCCGGAACCCAGAGCCATCCGGCCTTGTTGTCGTACGCCAATGGACGTACGGATTTCGACTTCCGAGTATCGGACGGCTATACCACCGTCTACCCGCTGGCGATGATCACCAAGATCGTCGTCGGCACGGTCCTCGGGATGTTCCTGTGACCACATCGAAACCAGTCAATTCACGTCGTTAGGGTGCTTATCATGACCGCTGCCAACCGCGCTGCGAGCCGTTCGAAACTGTCCATCATCGGTGCCGGGGCAGTGGGTTCGTCCATGGCGTACGCCGCCCTCATCCGCGGGTCGGCGCAGGAGATCGCCTTGTACGACCTCGACCAGAGGAAGGTCGACGCCGAGGTCCGCGACCTCGCCCACGGAACCCAATTCACGCCGTCGTCGACGATTCTGGGCGGCGCGGACATCGAGGTCGTCAAGGACTCGTCGGTCGTGATCATCACCGCGGGTGCCAAGCAGAAGCCCGGCCAGACGCGGCTCGATCTGGCTGCGACGAACGTCAAGATCCTCCAGTCGCTGATGCCGCAACTGCTCGAGCAAGCTCCTGATGCCCTGTACGTGCTGGTCACCAACCCCTGCGACGTGCTCACCGTCGTCGCTCACCAGGTCAGCGGCCTGCCCCGTGGCCGGGTGTTTTCCACCGGGACGATGCTGGACACCTCCCGGCTCCGGTGGGCGATCGCCCGCCTGATCGGCATCGGGCAAGCGCACGTGCACGCGACGATCATGGGTGAGCACGGGGATTCGGAGTTCCCGATCTGGTCGAGCGCGACGATCGGACAAATCCCGATCCGCGACTGGCGTGACGACGAGGGCAAGCTGGTCTTTACCGAGGACGTGCTGGCCCAGCTCGCCGACGATGCCATGAATGCGGCGTATTCGATCATCGAGGGCAAGGGTGCGACAAACTACGCGATCGGGCTGACCGGCGCTCGACTGACTGAAGTGCTGGGCAAGAGGCGGCGCGCCGTGTTGCCCCTCTCGACAGTTCTCGAGGACTTCCACGGCATCAAGGACGTGGCGTTGTCGGTGCCGAGCGTCGTGTCCAGCCGCGGCATCGAGCGGGTGCTGGACATCCCCATGGACGCCCAGGAGATCACGATGCTGAAGCGGTCGGCGACAGCGCTGAAGGCCTCCCTCAAGCAGTTGGGCTTCTAGAGCCCCGGGCGACCTCAAGCCTCTGACGGTCGATCGCCGGACTCCCGGCCGTAGTTCGGGCCGCCCGACACGTCGTCGAGGGCCTGCGCGATCGGGCCCGGCAGTTCGGTGTCTTCGACGTCGAGGTACGGCTTCAGTTGCGCGACCGTGCGCGCACCGAGCAGGGGAGCGGTCACTCCAGGAGCATCCCGTACCCACAAGAGCGCGACTTGGGCAGGGGTCAGGTCGAGTCCGTCGGCCGCCCTGGCGACCGCTTCGACGACGCTCGCTGATCGAGGATCCAGGTACGGCTCGACGAACCATCCCAGGTGGGATGAAGCGCCCCGGGACCCACGCGGGGTCCCGGTGCGGTACGCGCCGGTCAACACCCCACGGCCCAGCGGCGACCACGGGAAGAACCCCAGGCCGAGCGCACGCACGGCAGGAAGGATCTCCACCTCCGCCCGGCGCGCCAACAGCGAATACTCGACCTGAGTCGAGGTGATCGGCACCCGGCCCGGGATCGCCCGCTGCCAGGTGACCGCCTGAGCCGTCTGCCAGCCGACGAAGTTCGACACTCCCACGTATCGGGCCATGCCTGCGGTCACGGCGTGGTCGAGGGCCGCCAGCGTCTCCTCGAGCGGCGCGTCTCCCCAGGCGTGGACCTGCCACAGGTCGATCGAGTCGGTCCGCAGTCGACGAAGCGATCCGGCCAGGTCGTCGAGCATGGCCCGCCGACTCGTGTCGACGACTCGTTCCCGATCGTGGCTCACGTACCCGGCCTTCGTCGCCAAGACGACCTGATCGCGACGCGACGAGCGGGCCAGCAAGGTGCCGAGCAACGACTCGACCTCGCCGTGGCCGTACGCCGCAGCGGTGTCGACGATCGACCCGCCCGCGTCGAGAAACGAGCCGAGGACGGCGTCGGCCTCACGGCTGGCCACGTCCCGACCCCAGGTCATGGTGCCGAGTCCGAGCCGAGACACGCGTAGCCCAGACGTCCCGACGTGTCGACTGCGCATGACTGTCGAGCCTAACGTCGGTGGGTACGGCTCGTCAGTGCGCCGTGACGACGCCGGCCAGGAGCAATCCGCCGATCGCCAACCCGGCCACGATCCGGTAGATCACGAACGCGGTGAACCGGTTCGAGGCCACGAACTTCAGCAGCCACGCGATGGTCGCATACGCCACCACGAACGACACCGCCGTACCCACCAACGTCGGACCCCATCCGACGGTCGCCGAGATGTCCTTGCTGGCGCTGACGCCTTGGAAGACGCCCGCCCCGACCAGGGCCGGAATGCCCAGGAAGAACGACCAGCGGGTCGCCGTGACCCGGTCGATCCCGCGAAACAGCGCTCCCGAGATCGTGGCCCCAGAGCGGGACACGCCCGGAATGAGAGCGATGCACTGCCAGAGTCCGATCACCAGCGCGTCGACCACGGTCATGGATTCCTCGCCGCGGGTGGTGGCTCGCGCGGCAGAGGACCGGTCGGCCAGCCACAACACGAGCGACCACAGCACGAGCGCAGCGGCTACCACCCAAAGGCTCCGCAGAGCGCCCTCGATCACGTGTCGGAACACCAGGGCCACGATCACGATCGGAGTCGAACCGATCATCACGCCCCAACCGAGCCGATAGTCAGGATTGCTCCGAGCCTCGGCGTTGAACAGCCCCCGGAACCAGCCGACCGCCAGCCGCACGATGTCGCGCAGGAAGTACAGGATCGCCGCGAGCATCGCTCCCACCTGGATCACGGCGGTGAAGGCGGTGATCCCGAGGTCGTCGATCTGATACCCGAGGAGCTTTTCGGCCACCGTCAGGTGACCGGTGCTGGAGATCGGCAGGAACTCGCTCAGTCCCTCGACGATGCCCAGCAAGATTGCGTGCCACCACGACATTTTTCTGTACGGCTCCCTCCGGCCCGCTGCGAGCCGCCGGCCAGGCTACTCCAGGCCGCTATGGAGTTCGGCGACCCAAGAGTGTCGTGAACGTAGGTCCCAGCCGTACCTCACGTCTGTCATCGTGCCCTCACCGATCGGCTGGATCCTGCTCAGACCCGTGGGTACGGCTCCCGCCCGTTCGTAGAACGCCCGTCCGCGTGAGTTGGCGGCCAGCACCCAGACGACCGCCACGGGACAAGTCTTGGCCAACACATCGAGCCCGGCCGCAAGCAACGCCCCGCCGTAACCCCGCGATCGCTGGCCCGGCCGTACCCACAGATCCCAGACCTCGCCCGCCGACGTGACCCCGGGATCGGCGCACCGGCCGACCGAGACGAAGCCGACGACGGACTCCGAGTCGCAGGCGACCAGCACATCCACGGCAGCTCCTCCGGCGCAGGTGTCGCGCCACCGGTTTCGGCATGCCGCCAAGGAGAGTGAGCCGAGGTAGGAAGCAGGCAGGAGCCCCGCATATCCCTCGGTCCATCCGAGATGGTGGATCTCGGCGATCGCGTCGGCGTCGGCAGCGGTAGCGGGGCGAACGAGAGTGCGGGAAACGCCGGACGTCACCCGGTCAGATTAGGACAGCGACTGAGAAGTCAGAGCGGGATGTTTCCGTGCCCGCCGTGGTAGCCGTGGTCGTTGTCACGGATGGCCTTGGCCAGTGCCGACCGGGTGACCGCAGGCGTGATGATCTCGTCGACGACGCCGATTTCCACCGCCTTGTCGACGCCTCCCGCGATGCGCTCGTGCTCGACCGCGAGCTCCGCCTCGACGGCGGCCAGCAGGTCGCTCGGGACCTCGGCCAGCTTGCGGCGGTGGAGGATCCGTACGGCCGCGACCGCACCCATGACGGCCACTTCTGCGCCCGGCCACGCGAAGACCCGGGTGGCGCCGAGCGAGCGCGAGTTCATCGCGATGTAGGCACCTCCGTACGACTTTCGCGTCACCAAGGTCACCCGCGGGACGACGCATTCGGCGAACGCGTGCAGCAACTTGGCGCCGCGCCGGACCACCCCGTCCCACTCCTGTCCGACGCCGGGCAGGTAGCCCGGTACGTCGACGAGCACCACCAGGGGCACTCCGAACGTGTCGCACATCCGCACGAACCGAGCTGCCTTCTCGGCACTGAACGAGTCGAGGCACCCGCCCAACCGCAAGGGGTTGTTGGCGACGACGCCGACCGTACGGCCGCCGAGCCGGCCCAGGGTCACGACCAGGTTCGGAGCCCACTTCGCGTGCAATTCCACGCCGGTGCCCGCGTCGAGCAGGTTCTCGACCAGAGGATGCACGTCGTAGGCCCGCTTGGCCGACTCGGGCAAGGAATCGGCCAGGTCGATGTCGGGCACGTTCGCGCTGACTTCGCCCTGGTCGGCGAACAGGGAGACCAACTTGCGACCCTGGTCGACGGCGTCGGGCTCGTCCTTCGCGACGATGTGGACGACACCGGACCGACGACCGTGGACCTCGGGCCCGCCGAGACGCAATTGGTCGACATCCTCTCCGGTGACGGAGCGAACCACGTCGGGGCCGGTCACGAAGATGCGACCTTCGGGGGCCAGGATCACGATGTCGGTGAGGGCGGGACCATAGGCAGCGCCACCTGCGGCCGCACCGAGCACGATCGAGATCTGGGGGATCTTGCCCGACGCTTTGGTCATCGCGTTGAAGACCAGGCCGACCGCGTGTAGCGAAAGCACCCCTTCGGCCAACCGAGCCCCGCCCGAGTGCCAGATCCCCACGATCGGCATGGTGTTCTTCAGTGCCGTGGCGTAGGCCCGCACGATGACGTCGCAGCCGTCGACGCCCATGGCGCCGCCCATGATCGTGGCGTCCGAACAGAAGGCCACGGTGCGGTTGCCGTCGATCCGGCCGATGGCCGCCAAGACTCCGGAGCCGTCGTCTGGGCCCAGGAACTGCAGTTCCTCACCGGGATCGAAGAGATTGCGCAGACGCGTGTTGGGGTTGCGGGGATCCAGCTCGCGGGGGAGCTTCTCCTTGGTCGCAGTCATCAGGCCTCCCGATTGACATGGGCGTTCGTCACGGCCACGGACACGTTGTGTCCGCCGAAACCGAACGAGTTGTTGATGGCCGCGAGGTCACCGGCCGGCAGTTCGCGTTTGACGTTGGCGGCGATGTCAATGCCGAGTCCGGGCTCGGGATTCTCCAGGTTGATCGTCGGAGGCACCTGACGATGGTGGAGCGCGAGCACCGTGGCGATGGTCTCCAGGGCGCCGGCGCCGCCGAGCAGGTGTCCGGTCATCGACTTGGTCGAGGTCACCACACAGTCGTCCACCGAGTCGCCGAGAACCTCGCGGATGGAGGCGGCTTCGACGGGGTCTCCCGCCGGAGTCGAGGTGCCGTGAGCGTTGACATGCCTGACATCGGCCGGGGTCAGCCCGCCCTCGGACAAGGCTCGACGCATCGACAGCACCTGGCCGCGAGCGTCGGGGTTGACCATGTCCTTCGCATCAGACGTGGTGCCCGCACCGGCGATCGTGCCGTAGATCTTGGCGCCGCGGGCCTGGGCGTGTTCGAGCGTCTCGAGGATCATGATCGCTCCGCCCTCACCGAGCACGAAGCCGTCACGGTCGACGTCCCAGGGCCGGGACGCACGCTCGGGCTCGTCGTTGCGGCGGCTGAGGGCCTGCATCTGACCGAAAGCAGCGACCGGCAGCGGATGGATGACCGCTTCGGCGCCGCCCACGACGGCGACGTCGGCGCGGCCGAGGTTCATGAGGTCCCAGGCGAGGGCGATGGCTTCGTTCGACGACGCGCAGGCCGACACGGGAGTGTGGACGCCGGCTCGCGCAGCCAGCTTGATGCCGACGTTCGCGGCTGGCGCGTTCGCCATCAGCATCGGGATGGTGAGTGGAGAGACGCGGCGGGCGCCCTTCTCCTTCTGGACGTCCCAGTTGTTGAGCAGGGAGATCAGGCCACCGATGCCGGACGCGAGAGAGACCACCAGCCGATCGGGATCGACGTCGTTCTCCTCGTCCAGACCGAAGCCGGCGTCGGCCCAGGCTTCGAGCGATGCCACCATCGCGAACTGCGACGAGCGGTCGATCTTGCGGGCCGCTACGCGGTCCATGACGGAGGCCGGGTCGACCTTCGCCTGGCCGGCGATCTGAGTGCTGAGTTCTCGGGCCCACTCGGCTTCGATGCGGCTGACGCCGCTCGTCCCGGCCAGCATGGCCGACCACGTGCTAGCGAGGTCGCCGCCGAGGGGGGTGCTCGCTCCGAGGCCGGTGATGACGACGGTGGTCATGGATGTCCTGTTCGTGGTGGAGATGAAAGTGGGCGGCGGTGGCGCCCAGCAGGCGCCACCGCCAGGTTGGTGTCAGGCCTGTGCGCGCTCGATGTACGCGACGGCGTCACCGACGGTGCGGAGGTTCTTGGAGTCCTCGTCGGGGATCGAGACGCCGAACTTGTCCTCGCAGGCGTAGATGATCTCGACCATGGACAGCGAATCGACGTCGAGGTCCTCGGTGAAGGACTTGTCGAGCTGCACGTCGGCAACCGCGACACCCGCGACGTCGTTCACGATCTCGGCGAGCTGCTCGCGGATCTCTTCGGTGGTAGCCATGTTGTTTCTCCTCAGGGTTGGATTGATGAGGCGGATCTTGCCTGGTCAGGGCAGGGTGATGACCTGGCCCGCGTAGACGAGCCCCGCGCCGAATCCGATGATCAGCGCGGTCTGCCCCGACTTCGCCTCACCGCTGGACAGCAGTTCGTCGATGGCAATCGGGACCGATGCGGCACTCGTGTTACCGATGCGCCGGATCGTACGAGCTACCACGACGTGGTCGGGCAGCTTGAGGTGTCGCAACATCGAATCGGTGATCCGGTTGTTGGCCTGATGTGGAATGAAGACCTCGAGGTCCTCGGGGGTTAGACCGCTCTCGCTCAGGATCTTCTTCGCCGCGTCCGCGATGAAGGTCGTCGCCCAGCGGAACACCGCGCGCCCTTCCATCTGAAGGGTCGGCATCTGCGCATCCGGTACGGCATCGCGGAAGTCTTGGGTCTGGGTGATGACATGACCTTGGGTTCCGTCGGACCCCCAGACCACCGGGCCCACCCCGGTCGTGTCGCTGGGAACGACCACCGCAGCCCCGGCCCCGTCGGCGAAGAGGAAGGCCGTGGAGCGATCTGTCTTGTCGGTCAGGTCGCTCAGACGTTCGGCGCCGACGATGAGCACGTTGGTGGCCGAACCGGTGCGAATCAGGGCGTCCGCTTGAGCGAGGGCGTAGCAGAACCCCGCGCAGGCTGCAGAGATGTCGTACGCGGCGGCATCCTGAAGCCCGAGCTCGGCTGCCAGGAGCGGCGCCAGGGCAGGCGTCTGTACGAGGTGGGTCACGGTTGCCACGATCACCGCGTCGATCTCGGCCGGCGCGACGCCGGACTTGCCGATCGCGGACTTCGCAGCCTCGCTCACCATCATGAGCAGCGGTTCGTCGTCACTGGCCCATCGGCGCTCGACGATGCCGGTGCGCTGCTGGATCCACTCGTCGGTCGAGTCGATCATCGTGCACATTTCTTCGTTGGTCACGACCCGCCGCGGCAGGTACGACCCGACCCCGGCGATGCGGGAACCAGTGCGAAGCGGGCGCTGTGTCAGGGCGGTCATGCGAGTTCCTCCGAGATCGAGCCGGGCGAGGGATGGAGTCGAAGCAGCGGCTGGCCGGGAGAGACGGGATCGCCGTCCTCGACGAGCCACTCGAGCACGACACCGCCGTGGGTGGCGGACACCGGGATCTCGTCGCGCAGGTTCGTGACCAGCCCGATCTCCCGGTGCGCGTCGAGACGGTCGTTGACGTCGACGGCGCCGCGGGTGAACCGGCCCTTGCCGGG
>JBDHZQ010000080.1:0-12394 GCA_039811945.1 Propionibacteriaceae bacterium | reverse complement strand
CGCTCAGCCCCGACATTGCGCTTGCCACCAGTCAGTAGAGGTACGACAGTGGCCCTTGGCCGCATCCTTTCGAAACCGCGTCCACAGACCCTCGACCTCACCCACGCATGAGCGCACCTCTGTAACCCCCACCTCAACGTTCAAGGCCCATTGACCTCATGCCTCTCCTCAAGCATCTACGGTGTTCGACCTGGGCAGTAGACAGAGTCGACACCACTCTTCGATTATTTCGATTTCAGAGGTACGCTGGGTTCCATGAGCACGCAGGCCACTGAGACCACGACGGTCCTGCCGCCAGCAGACATGGAGGCGATGCTCGACCTCTCCCGGTTCCTGGCTACCGTGGCCGCGCCGGCCGCTCTGCTTGGCCCTGACGGTCAGACCGTGTCGCTGCCGATGGAGGCCTACCAGATCCTGGTCACAGTCGTTGAGTCGATGCGAGCCGGAAAGGCGATCACGGTTGCACCACTCGATCAACGGCTCACGACCCAAGAAGCAGCCGACTTTCTCGGGATCAGCCGACCGACGCTGGTGAAGCTCCTGGAGCAGGGTGACATCGCATTTGAGCGCCCAGCCGCTGGGCGACATCGACGCGTGCGGCTGGATGACATCCTCGAGTACCAAGGGCGCCAGCGGGCAGAGCGTCGCGTTGCCCTCGACGAGTTGACAGCGCAGGCTGTGGAGACCGGGCTGTACGACGATGTACCGGACTACGCCGCCGCCCTCCGCGCAGCCCGCAAGCGTCGAGCCGGTTGATCGGTGGCACGCTTCAGCGCCTTCCTCGATGCCTGTGTCCTCGTTCCGATCGCCCTCGCTGACACGCTCCTGCGATTGGCTGAGGTGGGCCTGTACCGACCGTTGTGGAGCGGGCGGGTGCTCGATAAAGTGATCGATGCAGTTGTCGAGATCCATCCGGCCCTGGACCCCACCGTCGCGAACCGTCGCGTCGACGTGATGAGATCGTTCTTTCCCGACGCGACAGTGCAGGCGTGGGAGGGCTTGGAAGCCGGGCTGCAACTGCCTGATCCCGACGACCGGCACGTGGTGGCGGCCGCGCTTCAAGGGCGGGCCGACTTGATCGTCACAGCCAACCTCCGCGACTTCCCAGACGAAACCCTAGAGCCATTAGGGATCGAAGTTCAGCATCCCGACGTGTTCCTCCTCAATCAACTGGATCTCGAACCGGATATCACCGTCGCGACTCTGCACCGACAGGCCGCAGCCGCTCAACGCCCCACCATGACCACAAGGGTTCTCCTCGACTATCTTGCCCGTTGTGGTGTCCCGCGCTTCGCGGAGGCTGCGGGTGCCCAGGCGTGGCGGAGCCGCTAGAAATCGTCGATTCGATCAACGTTGCACGCATATCGCACGAGGACAACCAGTTAGGTGGGTATCTGCATCACTCCTTGTCAACACCAAGACGGCTGCTTCAGGACCGAGCGGCCTGGCTGTGGAGCGTGTCGTTAGTTCCTGAACGGTTCGGTTTTGGGATGATGGGGCATGGCGAATCGTCCTGCCCCGGCGCTGGCGTTGCGCGAAGGGGATCGAGAGGAACTTGCGCGGATCACCCGGTCGACGAGTGTTCGGGCGGGGTTGGCGCAACGGGCTCGGATCGTGCTGGCTGCTGCCGAAGGTGAGGCGAACGAGCGGATCGCTGACCGGGTCGGGGTGTCGAAGGTGACGGTGCTTCAGTGGCGGTCCCGTTATGTCGAGCACGGCCTGAAGGGCTTGGACGACCAGGAGCGCTGTGGCCGGCCGCAGGTGATCGATCACCGCCAGATCGTGGCGACCACGTTGAAGCCGCCACCGAAGAAGTACGGGGTGACATTGGTCGTCACGGTTGCTGGGCAAGCATTTGGGGATCGGGAACTCCACCGTGGCGACCGCGTGGCGGGAGTACGGGGTCGCGCCGTGGCGATCGGAGACGTTCAAGTTCTCGACCGATCCCGAACTCGTGGCGAAGGTCACCGACGTCGTCGGGTTGTATCTGGCGCCCCCGGAGAACGCGATCGTGCTGTGTATCGATGAGAAGAGCCAGATCCAAGCGTTGGATCGCACCCAGAAGATGTTGCCGATGCAGCCCGGCCTGCCGGAGCGACGTACCCACCACTACGCCCGGCACGGCACCAGCACCTTGTTCGCCGCCCTCGAGATCGCCACCGGGAAAGTCACCGGTGCCTGCAAACCCAGGCACCGGCACCAGGAATTCCTGGCGTTCCTCAAGCAGGTCGCCCGTGCCTACCCCGACGGCGAGTTGCACCTCGTGATGGACAACTACGCCGCCCACAAGCGCATCGAGGTCCGCGACTGGCTGACCGCGAACCCACGGATCACGGTGCACTTCACCCCGACGTCGGGGTCGTGGCTCAACCTGGTCGAGGTGTGGTTCGGGATCATCGAACGCCAGGCCATCCACCGCGGCAGCTTCGGCTCGGTCAAGGACCTCAACGCCAAGATCCGCGCCTTCGTCAACGGCTGGAACGACCGCTGCCACCCCTTCGTCTGGACCAAGACCGCCGAACAGATCCTCAAGAAAGCCAACCGTCAGACAACTTCAAACACGGGCCACTAGTGCGGCGTGTCGTTAGTAGTTGAGGGGTTGGTGTTTGGGATCATGGGGCATGGCGAATCATCCTGCCCCTGCGCTGGTGTTGCGTGAGGGTGATCTGGAGCGGTTGTTCCGGATCGTTCGGTCGACGGCGGAGCGGGCCGGGTTGGTGCAGCGGTCGCGGATCGTGCTTCTGGCTGCCGAGGGGCTGGCAAACGAATCGATCGCGGAACGGGTCGGGGTGGCCCGGAACACGGTGCTGGCGTGGCGCCGCCGCTATGTGCAGTCCGGGCTGAAGGGCTTGGAGGACCAGGCCCGTTCGGGTCGGCCACGCAGGATCGATCACCGCAAGATCGTGTCGACCACGTTGAAGCCGCCGCCGAAGAAGTATGGGGTGACGCACTGGTCGAGCCGGTTGCTGGGCAAGCATCTGGGGATCGGGAACAAGACGGTCGCGGTGGCGTGGCGGGAGTACGGGGTGCAGCCGTGGCGGGCCGAGACGTTCCGGTTCTCGACCGACCCCGAGCTGGTCGGCAAGGTGAACGACGTTGTCGGGTTGTATTTGAACCCGCCGGAGAACGCCATCGTGCTGTGCGTGGACGAGAAGTCCCAGATCCAGGCCCTGGACCGGACAGCGCCGTTGTTGCCGATGCGGGAGGGCTCGTGCGAGAAGCGGACCCACGACTACGTACGGCACGGCACCTCGACGTTGTTCGCCGCCTTGGAGATCGCCACCGGCAGGGTGACCGGCGCCTGTAAGCCGCGGCACCGCAACACCGAGTTCCTGGCGTTCCTCAAACAAGTGGCCCGCGCCTACGCCGACCAGGACCTGCACCTGGTGATGGACAACTACGCCGCCGACAAGCACCCGAACGTGAAGGCCTGGCTGGAGGCGCACCCGCGCGTGAAGTGTCACTTCACCCCGACGCACGCTTCCTGGATGAACCTGGTCGAGGTCTGGTTCGGGATCATCGAACGTCAGGCCATCCACCGCGGCAGCTTCGGCTCGGTCAAGGACCTCAACGCCAAGATCCGCGCCTTCATCGCCGGCTGGAACGACCGCTGCCACCCCTTCGTCTGGACCAAGACCGCCGACCAGATCCTCAAGAAAGCCAAACGCTCAACAACTTCAGAAACGGCGCACTAGGACCTTCGATAGCGAAGCAGGACCGCTCCCGAATCGAACTTGCGCTCCTCGACCAGGGTGACGTCGAGACGCCGACCCGCCGGGAAGAAGGGAGTACCTCCCCCCACCGCGGTGGGGTGGATCACTGGCCAGAACTCGTCGATTCGGTCGACCATCGCCGACGCAAGCCCGGGACCGCCGACTTGGGCCGGGCCGTCGGTATCCGGAACCTCGTCCGGCGAGCGCACGACGCGAACGCTGGCGTGGCTGTGGAGGCCGGCCCGGACGGAGGACTCGTCCAAGGTGCTGGAGACCAGCAGGGTCGGGGTCTGCTGCCAGGCGGCGGCGTAAGCGAGGCTCACGTCGTCGGAGTCTGCGGGTGGATCGTCCCAGTAGCGCATGGTCTCCCAAAGGTGACGGCCGTACACGTTGAGCACAGTCCTTCGCTGGACGTCGTTCCAGAACAGATGCAGCTCCTCGTCCGGAACCGACCAGTCGAAGTTGCCTTCGGCGTCCATGACGTAGCCGTCGGCCGAGACGTTGAACGCGTAGAAGAACATGGCATCACCTTCGCTCCCGTCACTACTCACGCCAGGGTCGACGGGCCATCCTCAGGTGTCAAGGGAGGTGCTCCGGTCGAACGCCCGCTGAGCCAGCGACCGGCCCTACTCCGCCGCCAGGATGTCCGAGGCGGGTCGCCCCGCGCGTAAGAGTCGGCCCATCGTCTCCATAGCGGGGGTGACGTGGGTGAAGAACGACTGGTAGCCGGCACACAGGTAGTTGAGCCCGGGCTCCCCGTCGGCGGTGGTGGCAAAGCGGTCCTTGGGGCACCCGCCGTGGCAGGCCCAGCGGACGGGGCATTCCACGCACTGACGAGGCAATGCCGTACGTTTCGACCGTCCGAACTCGCGCTGCCGGGGGAGTGCGGCGAGCTCACCGAGGGGCGTGTCGACGAGGTTGCCGAGCCGGTAGTCCGGCTCAACGAAGTGGTCGCAGGAATACACGTCGCCGTTGTGCTCCATCGCGAGGGCATCTCCACATTCGGGCGCATGGACACACAGGCTGTACTGGCCGAACAACGCTCCCAACGTGGTGTCGAAATGCTGCACGAAGACCTCGCCGACGTCTCGCCGTACCCACTCGTCGAAGATCGTCGTCAGGAACCGACCCCACTGCGCGGGCTTCACCGTGCGAGAGGTGACGCCAGCCCCCCGCTGGGTGTACAGCACGTACCGGCCGGAATCGTCTCGCCATCCCGCCTCCGCGACCTGCTCGTCACCCTCGGCGACCCGTTCCACGATCGGGATGAACTGGAGGAACCGGGCTCCGAGGTCGTCGCGGAAATGGCGATATACCTCAAGAGGGTGTTCGGCGTTGCCTGCATTCACCGTGCACAGGATGTTCGTGTCGACCTCGTGGCGCCTGAGCACCTCCCAACCTCGAACGACGGCGTCGTACGTACCCCTCCCCGCCTTGTTGACCCGGTACGTGTCATGGAGCTGCCGAGGTCCGTCGAGGCTCAGGCCGACCAGGAACCGATGCTGGGCAAGGAATTCCCCCCAGGCATCGTCGAGCAGGGTGCCGTTGGTCTGGATGGAGTGGCTGACCTGCTGGCCCGGTCTGCGCAGGCTCTCGGCCAGCCTCACCGCCTCGCGGAAGAAGTCGAGGCCACGCAGGGTCGGTTCACCGCCCTGCCAGCCGATCGTGACGGGCCCGTCGGGCTGCGAGTCGAGATACCCCTCGACGAAACTGCGCAGGGTTTCCGACGACATGGCTTGCGCGGCCCCGTCCCACAGGACTTCTTTGGAGAGGAAGAAACAGTAACTGCAGTTGAGATTGCAGGCTGCGCCAGTCGGTTTGGCGAGCAACGACAGCGGCCGCCAGCCGGGCTTGGGCTGCACGTCGTCTCTCCTCTCCAGAGCGGTCGGCCGACACACCGAAACTCTCTGCCGTACGTCTTGACCGGCCTCAGCCGCAGGGAACGGTCCGCCCGCCGAGTCGGCGCCGGCCGCCCACGTCAGGTTACGTGACGTGATCGGTCAGGTGCGGGTTGACGGTCGGCACCTTGGCCGGTACGCGACACTGGACCCATGATGTGGCGCTGGATCGTGAACGCATTGGCTGTGTTGTTGGCCGCTTGGCTGGTTCCGGGAATCACCGTGACGTCGACGAGCACGGTGGGTCTCGTCGTCACGGTCGGGCTGGTCGCGCTGATCCTGGGTGCCGTGAACACGATCGTGAAGCCGGTGGCCGAGTTCTTCTCCGGATGTTTCATCCTGCTCACCCTCGGGCTGTTCGTGCTTGTCATCAACGGTTTGATGCTGATGTTGACGTCGTGGTTGGCGACTCAGTTCGGGCTGGGGTTTCACGTCGACGGCTTCTGGTCGGCCTTCTGGGGAGCGGTGGTGATCTCGATCGTCAGCATGCTGCTCGGGGCCGGCAACCGGCGCAACAACGCATCGCGCTAGGCGAGCGTCTGCCGTACCCCTGAACGAGCGAGCGGCTTCCGCACATACCCCCAGGGGTATAAGCTGGACAGGCGATCGGGGGTACGCCCCGCTGACGACGAAGGAGTGGCCCATGTGCCGACCAGTGAACTGCCGCGTGTGCGGAAAGACGACGTGGGCCGGATGCGGCCAGCACGTGGCGGCCGTGAAGGCTTCGGTGCCCAAGGGTCAGTGGTGTGATAACCGCCACACACCTGAAGAGGTCGCCGCCGCCAAGCCGCAGGGCTTTTTCGCCGGGCTGTTCGGACGCTGACGAGCTCGCCATGGCCAACGTGGTGGTTCTGGGGGCCGGGGTAGCCGGACATACGGCCGCTTTGCATCTCAAGCGACTCGTCGGTCGACACCACACGGTCACGGTGGTGTCTCCGAATTCCCACTGGAACTGGATTCCTTCGAACATTTGGGTCGGCGTCGGCGAGATGCCGGCCGAGAAGGTGGTCTTCCCGCTCGCGCCCATCTACGCCCGCAAGAAGATCCAATTCGTCCAGGCCAAGGCTGTTGCCATCCACCCTGACGGCGACGGCGAAGACCCGCAGGGGTTCGTCGACGTGGAGTACACGGGCGAGCAGGCGGGTACGACCGGTGCGATTCGCTACGACTACCTCGTCAACGCGACCGGTCCCAAGCTGCGCTTCGAGGCCACGCCGGGCTTGGGCCCGGACGGCTACACCCTGTCGGTGTGTACGGCAGATCACGCCAGTCACGCGTCGGCTGAGTTGGCCGCGGCCATCGGCCGGATGAAGGCGGGTCAGAAGCAGACCTTCGTGATCGGAACCGGACACGGAACGTGCACGTGCCAGGGCGCGGCGTTCGAGTACATCTTCAACGTCGAGCACGAGGTACGGCAGGCCGGCGTCAGAGACCTGGCTCGCATCATCTACCTCACCAACGAATCAGCGCTCGGTGACTTCGGCGTGGGCGGCATGGTGTTCGACCAGCAGGGCTTCGAGACAACCTCGGAATTGTGGACGGGGTCGCTGTTCCGGGAGCGAGGCGTCGAGGCGATCGTCGGCGCGCACGTGGAGAAGGTCGAGCCCGGTGTCATCCACTACGAGACGCTCGACGGGGTTCATCACCAGGTGGCGTTCGACTTCTCGATGTTGATTCCTCCCTTCGGAGGTCAGCCGATCAAGGCGTACGACCGTACGGGGGAGGACATCACCAGCCGACTCTTTGCCCCGAGCGGCTTCATGAAGGTCGACGCGGACTATTCGCCCAAGCCGTACGAGGAATGGAAGGCCAGCGACTGGCCGACCACGTACCAAGTCCCGGGCTACTCGAACCTCTTCGCCGCCGGGATCGCCTTCGCCCCTCCGCATCAGATCTCCAAACCGCTGAAGTCGGCCAACGGCACGGTCATCGCGCCGGCGCCGCCCCGCACCGGCATGCCGTCGGGCGTGATCGGCAAGGCGGTAGCGGTCACCATCGCCAAGCGTCTCAAGGATCCGACTGCCGACGCCGAACACGCGTCGATGGCTCACATGGGTGCCGCATGCGTGGCGTCTGCGGGTACGGGGCTGACCCAGGGGTCGGCAGCCGCGATGACCATGCTGCCCGTGGTGCCTGACTACGACCGCTATCCCACCGGCCGCGACACCCGTGAGACCCGGGGCGAGCTCGGCCTGCACGGGCATTGGGTGAAGCTGATGCTGCACTACCTGTTCATCTACAAGGCCAAAGCCCGACTGGGCTGGCAGCTGATCCCGGAGTGACGACCATGTCCGACACCACGTTGAACGCAGTCGTGCCCGGTGGAGACCAACCCATTCTTGATCTCAGCCGCGCACCGCTGCCGACCGCCAAGACCTTGACCGGACGTCGGTCGATCCTGCTCCAGTTCCTTCGATTCCTGTCGTTCAACGTCAGGATCATGCGCATGGTCGTGAAGGGGCACAACGGTTGAGTCCTTCACAGGAGCTTCACGCCGAGGCAGGTGGCCGCTTCATTCACGCCTCGTAGCTTCCTGATCACAACCAATCAGGAGGTACACGACATGTTGAACACAACGAAAGCAGCCATCTCTCTCGGAATCGTAGGATCGTTCGCCAGCATGGCGTTCGCGTCAACAGCGTTCGCCGCACCGGCGGCCACCAGCTTCCCTGACCGCCGCCCGACGCCGGCGGCGACGGCCAGCCCGGCCGTTGCAAGCGAACGGCTGGCCAAGGATCTGACCTGGATGCGTGACGAGGAAAGGCTCGCTCGTGACGTCTACACCGCATTGGCGGCGAAGTACGACGGAGCGGCTCCGTTCGCGAACATCGCCAAGGCTGAGCAGCAGCATTACGACGCGGTCGGCACGCTGTTGGCTCGGTACGGCGTCGCCGACCCGTCGGCCGGTGCTTCAGCGGGCACATACGCCGAACCCGAACTGCAGGAGCTCTACAACCGTCTGATGGAACAGGGCAGCAAGTCCCTCGCCGATGCCTACGACGTCGGCATCGCCATCGAGAAGGCCGACCTCGCCGACCTGAAAGATGCACTGGCCAGGACCACCGAATCTGACGTGACCAGGGTCTTCACCAACCTGTCACGTGGGTCTGAACAGCATCTGGCAGCCTTCGAGGCTGCCAAGGCCGGCGACCCGATCACCCATGACCAGATGGCGCGGCAGGGGGGCAGTCAGGGCATGGCGCCAGGCACGGGCCTCGGGCAGCGCCGAGCGAATGGAACCGGACAAGGCATGGGACCCGGATTGGGACAGGGCAACGGTCTGGGTGACGGCACCGGAGACTGTGTCAACCGGTAGTGCTCGGTGCGTGAGGGGCGCGGGTGGTCACCCACCCGCGCCCCTCGGCGTCTTGGTCAGGCGGGGAGCGTCGCGGTGAACGTCGCGCCCTGGCCGGGACCGGCGCTGGCGGCGACGAGGTCTCCGCCTTGGGCCCTCATCAACTCACGAGAGATCGTGAGTCCGATTCCCGTTCCCCCCTCACCCGGGCGCCGCCCCGGCACCCGATAGAAGCGCTCGAAGACTCGCTCCAGGTCGTCGGCGGCAAGTCCCTCGCCCGTGTCGGCCACACTCACCGACACGGTGCTCGCCGTACGGCTCAGCGAGACCGTGATCGATCCCCCCTCCGGTGTGGCTCGGATGGCGTTGCCCAGGAGGTTCGTGACGACCTGGGCCAACCGGTCGCCGTCCGCGGCGGCGTCCACCGGGTCTCCGTTCAGCAGGGTGAGGTTGATGCCAGCGTCGGCGGCCTGTGGAGTGAGCCGAGCAACCACACCGGCGACGAGGGGTCGCAGGGGTAGCCGTACCGGGGTCACGGACAAGCGCCCCTCCTCGGCCCGAGACAAGGTGGACAGATCGTCGGCGAGCCTTCGCATGCGCCGCACCTCGCCGGTCAACTGTTCGAGGCCCTCAGTGTCCGCCGACAGGACGCCGTCGATCATTCCTTCGAGCGATCCGTCCAAGATGGTCAGAGGTGTCCGCAACTCGTGCGCGACTTCGCCGAGCAGGCGCACACGCCTCGCTTCAGTATCGGCCAGGGCGACTGCGAGGCTGTTCACGTCACCGGCCAACGCGGCGATCTCGGAATCGGTCGAGGCGGGTACCCGTACGTCGTAATGGCCGTCGGCGATCTCCCGGGTCGCCGCACGCACCGCCTGGACCGGGCGTGACAGGCGGCGGGCAGCCAAGATCCCGAACACGCCGCCGGCGACGATGCCGACCAAAGTGCCGATCAGCAACGAGAGCTGGACGGCATCTGCGAACTGTTGGCGAAGGACCTGACCCACACCAGGCTGCCCCGCTCCCCCGGGACCAGGGCCACCACTCTGACCAGCGGCTCGGCCCATCGCGAGCGCACCGTCGAACAAGACAGGCGCCAGCAGTCGTACCACGACGAACGTCGCCAACCCACCCAGCACCGCCACCGCCAGGTGCGACAGGATGAGGCGCACCGACAGACGACGCATCAGCCCTCCTGCGGCCGCAGAAGGAACTTGTAGCCCACCCCACGGATGGTGCCGACGATGCGTGGAGCCGTCGCGTCGTCTCCGAGGGCGGCCCGCATCGAGCGGATGTGGACGTCGACCACGCGTTCGTCTCCGTAGAAGTCGTATCCCCACACCCGTTCGAGCAGCTGAGCTCGCGAGAAGACGCGTCCCGGTGAGGACGCGAGCGCCGACAGCAGGTCGAAGTCCAGAGCCGACAACTCGACCTGGCCGGTCGCCCTCGTCACCTCGTGGGAGCCGGGGTCGATCCGAAGCCCGTCGAAGACGAGCACGTCGTCGTCGCTGGGCGGTGGCGCATCGGGTCGCGCGCGGCGGAGCACGGTCCGCACGCGTGCCACCACTTCTCGGGGCGAGAACGGCTTGGTGACGTAGTCGTCGGCGCCGACGCTCAAGCCGACGAGCTTGTCGACCTCTTCGGCCCGCGCGGTGACCAGGATCACGTAGACATCCGAGGTCGCCCGGATCTTCGCGAGCACGTCGAGACCGGTGAGGTCGGGCAGGCCGATATCGAGCAGGACCAGGTCGGGGGAGGCTCTGAGCACATTGAGCGCGTCGGCCCCAGTGCCCGCTTCGTCGACCACGAACCCTTCGGCTTCGAGGTAGGCGCGCAGGATCGATCTGATCTGTGGTTCGTCATCGACGACCAGCACGCGGCGAGGCATAGACCGTCCCCTTTCACCACCGCCTTCGGATACCCCCCAGGGTAAGCCCGACGGCCGACCTCGGCGGGAAGCCGTCACCGCATGCGGTCGACTGCATCCCTGACGGATTGAATCTCGAACCCGGGAACGGAGTTCCTGATGTCCTTCAGCATGACATCCAAGCCGACTGTGACCGGCAGGCCGGCCTGGGCGCGCAACGCCTCGGGGTCGAGGCCGTTGGCTTGCGCCACCTGTCTCAGGGTCGACTGGCCGGTGATCGAGGAGGTTGACGACGGTCGAGGCGGGGTGGGGGTTCCCTGCTGCTCGGGCCGTTGTGTCGGCGATGACGGGGAAGCGGCCGGTGCGGTCGTATCCGGAGTCGCCGGCCTGACTGGGGCGGGGGCCGTACCCTCAGGCTGGAGTACGCCCGACAGCCGCGCCTTGAACGTGGTGAGGTCGAACCCTGGAATCAGGGCTTCGAGGTCTTTGAACGCCGTATCGCCGGTGATGGTCGTACCGTCCGGAGCCTCGAGGAGTCGGATGAGCAGGGCGACGTCGATGCCGAGTCCGTCGGCAGCCTGCTGCAGCGTCATCCACCCCTTGAGGTCGGTGGGTGACAGGCGTGTTCCGGCCGTGACCGTCGTCTTTCCGGACGTGACCCAGGTGCCGGTGGCCGAGGCAATGCCGTACCCGCCGAATAGGGCGGCGATGGTGACCAGGGGTACGAGCCACAGGACCGCGCGGGTGCGGGGAGTACTCATTTCGCGCCTGCCTTCTGCTTGGGTCGCGCCGGGTTGGTTTCCCGCCGAATCGGCATTCCCAAGAGGACAGGGCCGTCGAGGGTGAGAGCGCGCGGAACAGGGCAGGTGGTCAGGCAATCCATGCAACCGATGCAGTCGGAGCTGGCGAAGGGCTGCGCCTGGGCGGGTTCGATGCCGACCGGACAGGCCTTGTCACAGAGGCCACACGACGTGCACGTCGGCAGAGAGCGGCGGATCCGGACCAACGAGAAGCGCCCCACGATCGCGAAGACGGCACCGAGCGGGCATAGGTACCGACAGAAGGCGCGCTCGACCACGAAGGATCCGGCTACCACCACGGCTAGGATCAGGAGGGCGGGCCACATTGCCACGTTGAACTCGTACAGCCAGTGCAACCCGAACAAGGTGACGTACGGGTCATAGTCGAAGAACCACAACTTCATCGTCGTGTAGCTCATGGCCATGACCAGGGCCAGCACGACGAAGCGGCCGTACCGGGCGATCCGATCGACGAGGCGGGGAAGTTCCACGGTCGGCAGCCTGAGCTTCCGTCGAATCCACGTCACGGCGTCCTGAATGGCACCGAAGGGGCAGACCCAGCCGCAGAAGGCGTTGCCCACCAGCAGCACCGAGATCAGCAGGGTCGCCCCGAGCACGAGGTTCGACGGGTGCGTCTTGGTGATCAGGGACCCGGTGGTCACCCACGTGATCAGGGTCTCCATCGCGCCGAAGGGGCACAGGGCGTCCACGGAGGCGGCCCCCGAATCCTTCTCGACCTGGTGGCGCACGGCCGCGACCACAACGAGGATCGCGATTGCCAGCTGGGTGAAGTGCCGCCCCCGCTTGAGGTTCCGGATCCG
>JBDHZQ010000079.1:0-12436 GCA_039811945.1 Propionibacteriaceae bacterium | reverse complement strand
AAACCCGCGCATGCCGGCTGGGAGGACGCCGCCGTACCTCCCGACCGGCTGGGGGCCTACCTGCGCGACTTCGACGCGCTGCTGACCGCCCACGACCTACAGGGCTTGCCGTACGGACACTTCGGTGACGGATGCGTGCACTGCCGGATCGACTTTCCGCTGCTGGCGGCCGGCGGCCCGACCAGGTACCGACGGTTCGTGACCGAAGCCGCCCAGCTGGTGGCGTCGTACGGAGGTTCGCTGTCGGGCGAACACGGCGACGGCCGGGCCCGGTCGGCGTTGCTGGGCGAGATGTACTCGCCGGCGGCGATCGCGTTGTTCCGCGACGTCAAGGCGCTCTTCGACCCCGCTGGCCTGATGAATCCTGGGATCCTGGTCGATCCGGCCCCGGTCGAGGCGGACATTCGGGATTCGGTACGGCGCACGTCATCGATCACCCTGGCCGAGCCGGAGTTCGCGGCAGACGTCCACCGGTGCACGGGCGTCGGCAAGTGCGTCGCCGTCGATTCGGGGGGCGGGGTGATGTGTCCCAGCTACCAGGCGACCCGGGACGAGGTGGTCTCCACCCGGGGCCGGGCCCGAGTGCTGCAAGAGATGGTCAACGGCACGCTCGTCACCGACGGCTGGCGGGCCCCTGAAGTGCACGAGGCCCTCGATCTGTGCTTGTCCTGCAAGGGATGTTCGCGTGACTGTCCGACGGGTACGGACATGGCTCGCTACAAGTCGCACGTGCTCGACCGGGCCTATCGTGGCCGGCTGCGTCCCCGTACCCACTACTCGCTGGGCTGGCTGCCCCGCTGGGAACGGCTGATCGCACGGGTGCCTGGGCTGGCCACCCTCGCGAACCGGCTGCTTGCCGTACCCGGAATCGTGCACCTGGCCCGGTGGGTCGCCGGTGTCGACCAGCGCAGACCGCTCCCCCGGTTCGCGCGTCGACCGCAGCACACGACCGTGGCCGTGGACGACGCGTCGGCCGGACGGCCCGTGGTGGTGTGGGTCGACTCGTTCAGCGACGGGTTCGAAGGAAACCAGGTCGAGGCGTTGGTCGAGGTGCTGCGCCAGGCCGGGTACGCGCCGAGATTCCTCGACCAGCAGGTCTGTTGCGGACTCACGTGGATCACGACCGGCCAACTCGACGGGGCCCGGCACCACCTGCGCCGGGCCGTCGACGTGCTGCACCCGTTCGTCGCGGGCGGAACGCCGGTCGTGGGGCTGGAACCGTCGTGCACGGCGGTGTGGCGCAGCGATGCCCGCGAACTGCTGCCCGACGATCCGCGGGTGGCCGAGGTCGCGACCGGCGTGACGACACTGGCGGAACTGTTGACGGCGACCGAAGGATGGGTGCCCCCCGATCTCACCGGGACGACCCTCGTGGCCCAGCCGCACTGTCACCATGCGTCGGTGCTGGGCTGGGACGCCGACGCGGCCCTCCTGCGCTCGACCGGGGCCGACGTCGTGACCCTGGGCGGGTGTTGCGGGTTGGCGGGCAACTTCGGCGTCGAAGCCGGGCACTACGAGATGTCGGTCGCGGTGGCCGAGAACGAGCTGCTCCCAGCGCTCAGAGCGGCGGGGCCCGACGCGATCGTGCTGGCCGACGGGTTCTCGTGCCGCAAACAGGTGAGCGACCTGACGAGCCACCGTGCCGTGACCTTGGCCGAGCTGCTGGTGACGGCGGGTTCCGTCACTGTGGTGGCGTCGGCGTCGCCGGGGTGAGAATGGCTCATGGACGACGCGATGATCGCTGCCCTCTCACGATGGGAGGCGAACGGGGGCCACTGGGAACTGGAGGACGTACGGCAGGGGCGCGCGTTCGTCGTGCTCCTCACGTGCGATCGCGGTGAAGCCATGGACCGGCTGAGTACGGCCGATCCGGACACCGTCCGATTCCTCGTCACACACGCGACCGACGAGGAACTCGAAGACTGAAGGGGTCAGCCCACGATCCGGTCGGCGTGGGTGTAGACGACCAGGGAACCGCCCCTCACGAATCCGACGAGCGTCAAGCCGAGGGAATCGGCGGTTTCCGCGGCCAGCGAGCTCGGCGCCGACACCGCGCTCAGGATCGGGATCCCGGCGAGGTACGCCTTCTGCACCAGTTCGAACGACGCCCGGCCGCTCACCTGGAGCACCGATCCAGACACGTCCGCGTCGGCCAGCAGCGCCCAGCCGATCACCTTGTCGACGGCATTGTGACGGCCCACGTCTTCGCGGACACAGCGCAGGTCGCCGCTCGGGGTGAACAGACCGGCGGCGTGCACGCCAGCGGTCTGGGCGAACACGGCCTGATGTTCGCGTAGGACATCCGGCAGGCGCGTCAGAACCGTCGCCGAGACAGCAGCTCGGTCGGCCGTCAGGTCGTGGCACCCGCGCACCCGGAGGGCGTCGATGGTGTCGGTGCCACACACACCACAGGCGCTGGTGACTTCGCGAGCCCGGTGCCGCGTCGGCAGGTCGACCCCTGCAGTGAGGTCGAGGTCGAGCACGTTGTAGGTGTTCTGCGTCTCGCGACGGCCGGGCAGGGTGACCGCGCCGGCGCAGTACCGGGCCGTCGACACGTCGTCCCGACCGCCGATCACTCCTTCGGCGTGCAGGAATCCGTGCGCCAGTTCGATGTCGTGGCCCGGGGTCCGCATCGTCGTGGCGTACGGCACGCCCCCGACCCGGATCTCCAACGGCTCTTCGACCGCGAGCAGGTCGGGACCTTCGCTGCGAGTGCCCTGTGAGCCGTACCTGGTGACGCGCCAGCGCTGAGTCAGGCGTCCCATGTCACCCGACCGCGTTCGCGAACTGTGTCCATACGGCCACCTTCCTCCAGGCCGCTCAAGTATGGCCGACCGGACTCGTGAGGCGACAAGGATCGATACGGTGACGGGCATGTCGTTGGAACGCGCGCGCCGGCACCTGGCGAGGTACGGACTGGCCGAGGCGATCATCGAGACCAGTGCCTCGAGCGCGACCGTCGAACTGGCGGCACGGGCGGTGGGTACGGAGCCCGCCCGGATCGCGAAGACCTTGTCGTTCCTGCTGCCGGGAGACCTGCCGATCCTGATCGTGGTGGCCGGCGACGCGCGCCTGGACAATCGCAAGTACAAGGACGAATTCGCGACCAAGGCGCGGATGATCCCCGGCGAACGCGTGGAGCAGTTGGTCGGGCACGCAGTCGGTGGCGTGTGCCCGTTCGGTGTGACGCCCGGCGTCGCGGTCTACCTGGACGAGTCGCTGCGCCGGTTCGACGTGGTGTTCCCGGCGTGCGGGAACTCGAACAGTGCGGTACGGCTGACGCTCGCCGAACTCGAACGGGCCGCCGATCCAGTCTCGTGGGTGGACGTGTCGACGGTCTGAGGCCGTGCCGTACCCCTGCCTGCTCGGCTACTCGCCGGGGGCCGGGGACTCGAGCACGCGCAGCGCCGCGACGATCCGCTCGTTGCAGGCAGCCAGGTGCGCGTATTCGGGCGGAGGTGCGCCTCGATACAGAGGTCGTACGGTCGAGATCAACTCGTACAACCCTTCCTTGGTGACCGCCTTCGCCTCCAGCAGCAGGCGCGTGCTGCCGAGCGTGTACGAGAAGTCACGGGCCCGGCCACGCCAACCGGGATTGTCGACGGGAGCGTCGGGCGCGTCCATGAGCCGGACCAGGTCCGCCAGGGCAGATTCCAGTTCGGCGAGCTGACCGCGACGCACGTCCTGGTTGAGAAGCTTGTCAGGAACGGGTTCGTCGTCAGGGTCACCACCGCCGCCGAACAGCCGACTCAACCAGCCCATGGCACCTCCCTGTGTGACGCCGTTCAGCCTAGTCAGCGGGTGAGCTTGCGGTGGGTGGCGCGGTGAGGCCGGGCCGCCTCGACACCGAGGCGAGAGACCTTGTTCTCCTCGTAGTCGGCGAAGTTGCCCTCGTACCAGAACCAGTTGGCGGCCTCGTCGTGGTCACCCTCCCACGCCAGGATGTGCGTGGCGACGCGGTCGAGGAACCACCGGTCGTGGGAGATCACCACGGCGCAGCCGGGGAATTCCAGCAGGGCGTCTTCCAACGACTGCAGGGTTTCGACGTCGAGGTCGTTGGTCGGCTCGTCGAGCAGGATCACGTTGCCGCCCTGCTTGAGCGTGAGCGCCAGGTTCAGCCTGTTGCGCTCCCCACCCGACAGCACGCCGGCCAGTTTCTGCTGATCGGGGCCCTTGAACCCGAACGAGGCGACGTAGGCGCGCGACGGCATCTCGAACGAGCCGACCTTGATGTGGTCGAGACCGTCGGAGACGACTTCCCAGACGTTCTGGCTGGCGGCGAGCCCTGACCGGCCCTGGTCGACGTACGAGAACTGCACCGTCTGACCGACCTTCAACGCTCCGGAGTCGGGCTTCTCCTCCCCCACGATCATCTTGAACAGGGTGGTCTTGCCGACGCCGTTGGGCCCGATGACGCCCACGATCCCGGCGCGCGGCAGGGTGAACGACAGATCGTCGATGAGAATCCGGTCCCCGAACCCCTTGGTGAGCTTGACGGCTTCGAGGACGTCGGAGCCGAGGCGAGGGCCGGCGGGGATGTTGATCTCGGCGAGGTCGACCGCGCGGTTGCGTTCGGCTTCGGCGGCGAGTTCCTCGTACCGGGCCAGTCGGGCCTTGTTCTTGGCCTGCCGGGCCTTGGGGTTGGCCCGGACCCACTCGAGTTCGCGCTCGAGAATGCGGGCTCGCTTGGCATCCTTCTTGCCCTCGATCTGCAGTCGGGAGCGCTTGGTTTCGAGGTACGTCGAATAGTTGCCTTCGTACGGGTGCAGGCGCGACCGGTCGATCTCGCAGATCCAACCGGCCACGTTGTCGAGGAAGTACCGATCGTGGGTCACGGCGAGCACGGCGCCGGGGTAGCTCTTGAGGTGCCCCTCGAGCCAGTTCACACTCTCGGCGTCGAGGTGGTTGGTGGGCTCGTCGAGCAGCAGCAAGTCAGGCTGCTGGAGGAGGAGTTTGCACAGCGCCACGCGGCGGCGCTCGCCACCGGACAGTACGTCGACCAGCATGTCGGGCTCGGGGCACCGAAGCGCATCCATGGCCTGTTCCAATTGGGCGTCGAGATCCCAGGCGTTGCGGTGGTCCAACTGCTCCTGGAGTTCGCCCGCTTCGGCCATCAGGGCGGCGTCGTCGTCGCCGCCCATCAGCCCCCAGATCTCGTTGAAGCGCTCGATCATCGCCTTGGTGTCGGCCACCGCTTCTTCGACGTTCTCGAGCACGGTCTTGCCCTCGGTGAGCGGAGGCTCCTGCAAGAGGATGCCCACGGTGGCGCCCTTGGCGAGCATGACGTCACCGTTGTTCGGCTTCTCCAGCCCGGCCATGATCTTGAGCAGGGTCGACTTCCCGGCGCCGTTCGGGCCGACGACACCGATCTTGGCGTCGGGGAAGAACGACATGGTGACGTTGTCGAGGATCAGCTTGTCGCCGAGGGTCTTGCGGACGTTGTGCATCGTGAAGATGAACTCGGGCATGGGACTTCCTGTTCGAGAATCGAGAGCGCGGGGCCGCGGGGTTGTCGCCGGGCCGGGACCGCAGAACATCCTAGTCGCGGGTCGGGGGTGCGCTACACCGACAGCCAGAGGGCCAGCAGATAGAAGGCCGCGGCAGCGGCGAGGCCGACGACGAGCCGTACCGAACGACGGCCGGTACGGCCGCGCAGCCGGTCAGCAGCCTCGAGCGTCCCCCAGAAGACCAGCGCGGTGGCCAGGCTCCAGACCCAGATGGGCAGTTCGTGCCAGGGACCAAATCTCAACAGCAACACGAGGGAGGCCTGCGCGACCAGGCCGGCGGCGGTCAGGGCCCACCAGGTGCGGAAGAGCCGTACCGCGACAACACAGCCCACCACCAGCGCCAGGCAGAGAGCAGCCAGGGCCCGCTCGGGCCACGGGTCCGCCTCGGGCAGGTCGGCCGCCGGATCGAGCAACCGGAATGCCACGTCGTCGACGGGCTTCTCGCTGTTGCCGAGGACAGCGATCATCCGGCGATGGGTCGGGTCGACCACCAACACGCTGCTGAAACCCGGAACGCCACCGTTGTGCCAGGCGATGTCGGTCCCGTTCACCGTGGTCACCATCCAGACCAGCCCGATCAGGTCCGTCTCGTCGATCCCGTAGCGGGGAATCATCGACGCGGTGCCGATGGCCGACCCCGACAGCAACCATTGGCCGTACGCGCCGAGATCGTGCGTCGTCGTGAGCGTGGCGGTACCGGCGGGCTGGTAGGCGGGGCCGACGGAGTACGGCAGTGGCGCGCCCCCCGCGTTCACGCCGATCGCCGACCCGACCGGGATCTGGTCCGGATGGCTGGCGAAGATGGTCGAGGTCATCCCGGCGGGTCCGAGAACTCGGCTTTCGACGAGGGCGTTCCAGGTCACTGAGTGCGTGGCGCGGGCGAGAGCGTAGCCGAGCAGGGAGACTCCGAGATTGGAGTACTGGTGGGTGCCGCGGCCGTCGAGAGACAGACCTCGCGTCTGCTCGATCAGGGTCTCGGGTGTGAGTTGCTCGACGTCGCTGTTGCCGAAACCTTCGTAGGTCGCTCCGCTGATCGGGTCGCCGTACGACGGAAGTCCGGAACGATGAGTGGCGAGCTCCTCCAACGTGACGTCGCCGGAAGGACTGCTGCGGAGCTCGGGGAGGTACGTCGCGAGGCGATCGTCGAGCCGTACCTCGCCTCGGGCAACGGCGTCGGCCAGCATCAATGCCGTGAACGTTTTGGTGATCGACGCCAGTTCGTAGGCAGTGGTCGGGGCCGGGGGTTGACCGTCCCCACGGTTGCCGATGCCGGCGTAGGAAACCTGGTCCCCGTCCACTTCGACGACCGACAGGCTGCGGTACCCGTCGGTGCCGGCGTCGGGTTCGCCTGAGGCTGCGATCGCAATCCGGGTGCGTGCCAGGAGGGCCGCGTCGCCGACCGCCTGCGGAGCGAGGCTGAGCGGCCGAGGCCCGATCCACACGCCCAACCCGATCGCGGCCAGGACGGCGAGCAGCGCGTGAAGCAGGGGACGGCCGCGCCAGGCAGGAGGCTGCTGGCTCGGCATGGGCTCCCTCCGATCGGGTCCGGTCACTGTATCGACGGCACCTGTGGGCGGAACCCGTGACGGCTTCGAGCTGAAGCTTTGCGTACCCTTTTCTGCCTCTCACTTGAGGTCGAACCGAATATGAACGATCAAGTCGGCGTTTCGCGGGCAGTTTGGGTACGCACATCGCCCCGGGCCGTAGGTTGCGCGCATGAACGACGCAGTTCACGGCCAGAACCGGGGCTGGCGTCGCTGGTTGCCCGGGGTCGCGGTGCTGCGGGGGTACGACAAGGCGTGGCTGCGCGGCGACGTGCTGGCAGGGGTCACGGTGTCGGCGTACCTCGTGCCGCAGGTCATGGCCTACGCCGCCGTGGCCGGTCTGCCGCCGAACGTCGGCTTGATCGCGTGTATCGGACCGTTTCTCGTCTACGCCCTGGTCGGATCGTCGCGGCAGCTGTCGGTGGGCCCCGAATCCACCACCGCGCTGATGACAGCGGCTGCGGTGGGCGGGCTGGTCGGTACGGTCGGGCAGGGGAGGTACGGCGAGCTGGCCGCCCTGCTCGCGCTGACGGTCGGAGTGATCTGCGTCGTCGCCAGGTTCGCCCGCTTGGGCTTTCTGTCGGAGTTCCTGTCACGGCCCGTGCTGATCGGCTACATGGCGGGAGTGGCGGTGCTGATGATGATCAGCCAGCTCGGTCGCGTCCTGGGGATCTCTGTGTCGGGCGACCGGACAGACCAGGAGCTGGTGTCGGTGTGGAGGCAGTTGGGGTCCATCCACGTCGCGACGGTGACGGTGGCGGGTACGGTGCTCTTCGCCCTGATGCTGATGCGACGATTCGCGCCGAAGTGGCCTGGGCCTCTGATCGTGATCGCGGCGGCCGCCGTCGTCGTGTGGTGGGCGGACGGGCAGCGGTGGGGTCTCAAGCTGGTCGGGCCGCTCCCGCCGGGCGTGCCGATGCCGCGCCTTCCGGACCCGACAGGCGTGCCGGTGGTCGAACTGCTCCTGGCGGCAGTGGGAATCGTCCTGGTGGGGTACTCCGACAACGTGCTGACCGGGCGGGCCTTTGCCAGCAAGAGACGTGAGCCTCTCGACGCCGACCAGGAGTTCCTCGCGTTGGGCCTGGTGAACGTGGCAGCGAGCGTCACACAAGGATTCCCGGTGAGTTCCAGCGGCTCGAGAACGGCGCTCGGGGATTCGATGGGGAGCCGTACGCAGCTGTACTCGCTCGTCGCGGTGATCTGCATCGTCGCGACGCTTCTCTTCCTCGGGCCCGCGCTGGCTCAGTTCCCGATGGCGGCGTTGGGTGCCGTAGTGGTCTATGCGGCGCTGAGACTGATCGACCTTTCGGAGTGGAAGCGCTTGGCTCGATTCAGGACGAGCGAGTTGATTCTGGCCGCTGCCACCGCCGTCACCGTGATCTTCGTGGGCGTGCTGCCCGGCATCGGAATTGCCATCGGCTTGAGCATCTTGGACTTGCTTCGGCGGCTCGCGTCACCGCACGACGCGATTCTCGGGTACGTACCGCAGCTGGCGGGGATGCACGACGTGGACGACTACAAGACCGCCGAGCAGGTGCCGGGAATCCTGGTGTACCGGTACGACTCGCCTCTCTTCTTCGCCAACGCCGAGGACTTCGTCGACCGGGCGCTCGCCTCGGTCGACCAATCGGCAGGACCTGTCTCCTGGTTCCTGCTCAATGCCGAGGCCAACACCGAGGTGGACCTGACGGCCATCGACGCCCTCGACAGCCTGCGGGAGCTCCTTCTGGCGCGCGGGATCACGTTCGCCATGGCTCGAGTGAAGCAGGATCTGCGTGACCAGTTGCGAGTTGCGGGTTTCCTCGACAAGGTCGGCGAGGACCGGGTGTTCCCCACCCTGCCGTCGGGCATGTGGGCCTTTGCAGATTGGTACGAGGAACAGACCGGCACCCGCGTGACCCTGCCTGTGCCTCGCCCGAGCTCGAACGGCGGATCGACGGGCCCGTCGTAGGTCGCGCACGGGCTCGGACTGCCTTGTCCACAGCGACGATTCAGCATCCGACGTTGTCCACAGCTGGGCCGGATCCGTGGCAGCGGATTCGCCATCCGGCCCATGGTCTTGGCCGATAGTCCACTTCGAGAAAGGAAGACCTATGGAAACAATCGTGCGCATGAACGGCTTCGTCGGCAGCGACGTGGATGTGCAGACCACCCGGACCGGACGTGCCCGCGCCAGGTTCCGACTCGCCTCCACACCGCGATTCCGCCGCGACGACGGTCAGTGGGCGGAGCAGCCGACCACGTGGTTGAGCGTGAGCTGCTGGCGGACTCTGGCCGAGAACGTAGGGCGAAGCATCCGCAAAGGCGAACCGGTCTTCGTCGAGGGACGTCTGCGCACGGAGGAGTGGACCGACGCCGAAGGTGAGCGACATGAGAACCTCGTGCTCGAGGCCTTCTCTGTCGGCCACGATCTCTCCCTCGGAACGTCGGTGTTCCAGCGTCAGCGGCATCAGACGTCAGAAGCCGAGGCCGATGTCGCACCCGAGGCCGAGGTCGCCTGATCCGACACCAGCCGCAGCGCCAGGTCAGATCTTGGCCAGGGCCTCGCGGGCGCGTTCACGCCGGTCGAGCTCCGCCTCGATCGGCGTGACGACGTACTGGCGGGTGACCTGGCCGATCGCTCTCGTCAGAACGGCCTCGGCCCGGCGGGCCTTGGCCCGCGCACCGATCTCGACTCCAGCACGGCTGAAGAGTGCGATCAGCAGCCCGGCGGCAAGACCGCCGAGGGCGAGTACGGTCGGCAGTCCGATCTTGCCGACCATCGGTACGGGCAGTGCCGGAAGGGCCAAGTAGCTGACCAGCACGAAGTTGAGGGCCAACCACCCGGCGCCCACCAGCATCGCGATCATGACGAGCCACTGCAGCACACGCACGACGGTCCACCACCCCGTACCCGCATCCGTCGCCAAATCGGCCTGCGCGATCGCCTTGTCCAAGTGATCGGGCAAGAGCTTCTCCTCCGACCGGGCGGCGCGCATGACGGCGTCCTGCCATCCCCGGGGAAGGGCCGCCGCCGTGTCCGTCGCCAAACCTCTGACCGCGCTGTCCACGCGGGCCTTCGCGACCCCCTGGGCGACGGGCAAGGAGGTCCGGTTCACACGCCCCGGCTCCAACGCCTTCTTCTTCGCCGACGACACCACGTCGAGATGAAGGGCACGCAGCGGGTCCGGGCGGAACTTCGCCAGCCACGCCAGCACCGGCCAGCCGGTCGCCAACCCGCCCCGATGACGCCATGCCTTCTTGACGGCTTCGACGACCACCGGCACCCCGGCCGCGACCGCCACCGTCGAATCCAACTGGCTGATGCGTTTCTTCGGCACGTCTTCGAGTACGGCATCGCCCACCTGAGGTCGAAGCGCGGCCGCGGCATCGCTGACATCACCCGCCAAACGCTTCGCCGAGGCCTGTTTACCCTTGATCAACTCGACGATCCGTGTCTTCAGGTCCCCGATGCCGTACCCGGTCACCGCCGAGACGGCCACCACCGGTGCCTTCTTCAGGCCTTCGCTGTCGAGCAGTCGGCGGAGGTCGGCGACCATGCGGTTCCGCTCGTCTTCACCCAACCGATCGACCTGGTTGAGCGCGATCACCATGACGTCGGCATGCGCGGCCAGCGGCTTGAGGTACCTGTTGTGCAGGGCGGCGTCGGCGTACTTCTGCGGATCGACCACCCAGACGAACTGGTCGACGAGCTTGACCAGGGCATCGACGATGTCCCGGTGCTTCTGCTGCGTCGAGTCGTGATCCGGAAGATCGAGCAACACCAAGCCGTCGAGTTCAGGCGCGCCGGTCACGAGGTGCCGCCTCGGCACGTCCAGCCAGTCGAGCAGCCCCTCCTGATCCTGGCCGAAACTCGCGGCCATCGCCGAACTCGTGGTGGGACGCCGTACCCCCGGTTCGGCCAGCTTCGTGCCCGACAGCGCGTTGAACAGGCTCGACTTTCCTGACCCGGTCGCCCCGGCCAGGGCCACCACGGTGACGTCACCGGAGAAGGCGAGTCGACCGTCCACGCGGGCCAGGATCTCCCTCGCCGCAGTCTCCACCTCAGGGTCGACGCGCCCACTCGCCGCGTCGAGGGCCTCACGGAGCGCTGAGAGCCGCTCCGGGAGCGGTTTCGCCGTACCTCGCCCGAACACCGCTAACCCCGTCGCTCTTCGAGGAACTGAGGCTCCACGACCTCGGCGTCGACGACTTCCGCCGACGGCGCGTCGACGCGTTTCAAGTCCACGATCTGGGGTGGCTGGACCGGCTCGATCGCGGGCTGCTCCTGCCGTACCTCCGCTGCCTTCAGTCCGAGAGCCGTCATCTCGTCGACCCGTGTCCGCTCGACATCGCCCACAGCCGCCCGGATCTTGCCCGCCTGGTCGCCCGACAGCCCGACCGAGTCGAGAGCAGCGTGGAATCGGGCCAACTCCCCCGCGAGCAGTCCTTCGACGCGTGCGTCCAGGTCGTCCTTGGCTTTCTTGGCCATGCGCCGTACGGCATCCTCGCCGAACACCGCCTCCAGCACTCTCTGAGCGAGGATCGCCGTACCCCCGGCAACCCCGACTTCGGCTCCCACCAAGCCGCCGGTGTGGACGAACACGACCAGCATGAGCGCGACGCCGACCCCGTTGACGCCGAAGGCGGCGATCCGGGCTTTGGTACGGCGCCCCGTACCTTCGCTCGACACGAGGTCGAGAACGTCGCCTTGCCAGTCACGGATCGTCCGAGCCGCGCGAGCCGGGTACTGTTCCGACACTCGCCGGAGGTCGTCACCGGCCCGATCCAACAGTTCCCGCCCGGCTGGGTTGCTGCGCCAGGCGATCTCGGCGCGTTCCGCCGCCTTCTCCCCCTCCTCGCGCAGCAGTGCCTCGAGACCGGACTCGACCGCGACGGTCACGTCCTTGGCGCCCTTCGGTTCGCCCTTCAGTGCCGCCCACAGACGGTCGCGCCACCATCCGATCTTCTGTTCCAGGGCACGGAAGAACTCTCCCGTACCCACGAAGTCGTGCCAGCGCGCCAACACCTCTCCGCGCAACAGGGTGCCGTCTGCCGTCTGGACCCCGACCGTACGGACGGCTTCGGCGTACGACGCATCCGCGTCTGCCCGCAACTGAGACACGGCCTCCACCTGGTCGTCGACCCCTGCCGCCACCAACGGGGCTTGGCGTTCGAGCGAGCCGATCGCTCCGTCGAGGGTCTGCATGACGACCTTGGCCCGGGTCTTCTGGTCGGCGGCCAAGGCCGCCAACCACCCGCGGATCGGCGACACCGCCGCGTCGGGCAGCAGGCCGTCGGCGTCGACGGTCGTCTCGGGTACGGCGAACAAGGGCGAGTCGGCCAGGCCGCGTTCGGTCATCATCTGTCCCAGATGAGGGGGGACGTCGTGCATGGCCGCCGGCG
>JBDHZQ010000078.1:0-12588 GCA_039811945.1 Propionibacteriaceae bacterium | reverse complement strand
GCGCGAGCAGCAAGGCGGCGGCCTCGTCGGGCACCAGGCGTAACGGCTTGGCCAGCACGTCGGCATTGTCGAGCCGGATCACCCCGTCGCCTTCCATCGCGTCGAGGTCGACCTCGATCAGATCCCCGGGCATCCCGCCGGGCAATCCGCAGAACAGCGCCACGGTCAGGTCGGCGAGCAACTGCCGTGCGGTGACACCGAACGCGTCAGCCGCTTCGGTGACTGTGATCCCCGGGCGGGCTTGCACGTACGGGATCAGCACCAACAGCCGCGCCACCTGGTCGGCCGACGTGCTCATCAGCCCTCCCCCCTCGCGGCGACGGCTCGCAACCTGGCCAGCACGGCCTCTCGGGCTTCCGGCGGCTCGAGCACCAAGGCGTCGGGGCCGGCAGCCGCGGCTTCGGCTGCAAGTTCGTCGGTGCGCGCGTACGGCACGCTGTACGGCACGTACCCCGCCGGGGAGGGATGGCTGATCTGCTCTCCTCTGCGTCGCAGGGTGGGGGCGGCCTCCCCCCTGATCGCCACGATCGCGTGAAACCCGGTCAACGGCGGTTCGAGCGATTCGGCAAGCCGTTCGACGACCTCGCGCACGGGCAGGTCGTACGCGCCGGGCGAACCGGCAACGGCGACGGCCCCCACGATCCGGGCCAGCTTGAACATGCGGGGCTCGTCGCGGGCCACGTCACGGCCGCTCACGTACCAGCTGCCGCGCCGGTGATAGACGGCCCACGGTTCGAGCTGCCGCGTCTGGCCGGGCTCGCGATAGTCGAACCGGATCGGCTGCCGGCGTAACACCGCCTCCCAGACCGGTCCGAGCGTCGGCTCCGTCGTCATCTGGGTCGGGACGAGCGCCTCGAGCCGCTGGGTCTCCGGCTCGATGCCCGCGGCACGGAGCTTGCCCAGCGCCACACGGGCTTGAGCCCCGACGGCGACCCCGGCGAAGACCTGGGAGGCGAGCCCCAGCACGATCCGCTCCTCGGTGGTGAAGTCGACACCGGGGAGCTCGAAGTCGGTGCGCCTGATCCGATAGCCGATCTCGTCGTCGAACAGCGCCTCGTTGGAGCCCACCTCGATCGGCACGCCCAACTTGCGCAATTCGTCCTTGTCTCGTTCGAACGACCGCTGGAACGCGTCGTGGCTCAGCCCGGCATACCCGTCGACCGAGTCGCGGATCTGTTCGCGCGACAGGTACCGACGAGCCGAGAGCAACAGGATCACGAGATTCATCTGTCGCTCGGTCTTGCGCGCGGCCATCGGCACCCCTCCTGGGGTTCAGTCTGTCAGGGCTGTGGGTACGGCCGCACACGCGGGCGAAGCCGTACCCTGCCTTCTTGTGACAGCCTCGACCCCGGCCGGCGCGGGCCGGTTCGCGCCTTCGCCGACGTCGGACCTGCACCTCGGGAACCTCAGGACGGCCGTGCTGGCGTGGCTGTTCGCGCGTACGACGGATCGTCGGTTCGGAATCCGGATCGAGGATCTCGACACGGCCAGGGTGGACGCCGCGGGAGGCGCAGTACGGCGACAGTTGAGCGACCTGGCGGCGCTGGGCATCGACCACGACGGTGACATCGCGGTGCAGTCGGACCGGTTGGCGAGGTACGGCAGGGCTGTCGAAAGGCTCGACACGTACGAGTGCTTCTGCACCCGACGCGAGATCGCCGAGGCAGCGTCGGCGCCGCACGCCGACGGCTCTCGCCCGTACCCGGGAACCTGCCGGAACCTGACCGAAGGAGAGCGGGCACGCAAGCGTGCCGTACGCCCCCCGGCTCTGCGACTTCGAGCCCAGGGGGCCACCGCGACCGTGACGGACCTGTTCGCGGGGCAGGTGACGGGTACGGTCGATGACTTCGTCCTGGTGCGCGGCGACGGCACGTATGCCTACAACCTCGCCGTGGTCGTCGACGACGGCGAGCAGGGTGTCGACCAGGTGGTCCGAGGCGACGACCTGCTCTGGTCAGCGCCGCGGCAGGCTCACCTGGCCAGGTTGTTGGGACACGCCCCACCGACCTATGCGCACGTACCGCTGGCCGTCAACTCCGCGGGCCAACGCCTCGCCAAGAGGGACGGCGCCGTCACGATGACCGAGTTCGCCGCCGCCGGACTCACTCCCACCGACGTGCTCTCGCTGATCGCGGTCTCGCTCGACCTCGCCAGCCCCGCCGAAGCGGTCACGTTGGCGATGCTGAAGGACCGGTTCGACCCGGCTCGTCTCCCCCGGGAGCCCTGGGTGGTGTCAGGTCAGCCCTGGGGCGAGGCGAAGAGGATGTCGACCACGTAGACCATGGTCTCGCCCGCCTTGACGTCGGAGCGGGGATTGCCCGAGGGGTACGCCTTCGCCGGCGGCACGATCAACAGCACCCGGCTGCCGACGGGCTGGCCGACCAGGGCTTCCTGCCAGCCCGGAATGGTCTGGCTGAGCAGGCCGTCGAGAGGCTTGTAGCCGTACGTCTGCTTCACGACCTTGCCGGTGCTCCAGGCGTATTCGGCGTAGTCGACGCGGATGCCGTCGGTGGCGGCGAGCTTGCGGCCCGTGCCGACGATGATCGGTTGGACGACCAGGTTGGTCGGCGGTGTGCTCGCGGTCGGGATCGTCACGACCGGCTTCTTCAGATCGTCGGAGACGGTCGGCAACCCGGCCGGGATCGCCTGTGCCGCTCCGCTCGGCTCGGTGAGCGACACCGTCAGAATGTCGACCACGAAGATCAAGGTGTCGCCGACCTCGATCCCGGCTTGAGCGCTGCCCCCCATCGAGTCGTACCCGTCAGCACCGGTGATCGCGAGCAGAACCCGGCTGCCGACCTTCTTGCCGACCAGACCGGTCTTGAACCCAGGGATGACCTGGGCGAGCGAGAACGCGAGCGGCTTGCCGCTCGTGAAGCTCTCGTCGAACACCTTCCCGGTTCGTCCGTTCACCCCGTGGTACTGGATCTCGATCATCGACGTGTCCGCGATCTCGGCGCCGGTGCCTTCGGAGATCACCCGGGCCTGGGTCTTGTCGATGGCCCAGGGAGCGGTAAACGTCACCGTGGCAGATTTGCCGAAGTCACCGGTGACCGTGATCGCGTCGGTGTTCGTCGAGGGCGTGATCGACGGCTTCGGGGACGACGATTCCGAGGGGCTGGGGCTCGCGCTGGGGTGTTCGGTCGAGGTCAACTGGGTGGACGTGGCCGACGGGGTGGGCGAGGAGGTCGGGCTGGACGAGCCGCCCCCACACGCGCTCATGGCGACGACGAGTGCGGTGGCGACGGCCAGGCCGGCAGCACGGACGAGACGAACAGTTGGCACCGGTGAAGGGTACCGGACACCGCCTGTGAGCCCGGGACACACCTCGAGCGGTGGTCGCCGGCTCACAGCTTGACGACGTCGAGGAGACTCCCGACCTCTTCGCGGGTCAGTTCACGCACGTCACCCTGCTTGAGCTGGCCGAGCCTGACCGGCCCGATCGAGATCCGCGACAGGCGTCGTACGGGATGGCCCAGGGAGTCGAACATCCGTCGCACGATGCGGTTGCGCCCCTCGTGGAGGGTGACCTGAACGAGCGACTTCCCCGTACCACGGCTCACCAGCTTGACGTGATCCGGACGCACCGGACCGTCGTCGAGCGTGACTCCTTTGCCGAGGCGTTTGAGGGTCCGGTTGTCGACGTCTCCTTCTACTTCGGCGAGGTAGGTCTTGGCGACTTCGTACGACGGATGTGCCAGCCGGTGGGCGAATTCACCGTGGTTCGTCACGATGATCAGACCCTCGGTGTCGGTGTCCAGGCGTCCCACGTGGAACAGCCGCTCCTTGCGCCGGCCCAGCAGGTCGCTGAGCGTCGGCCTGCCCTCGGGATCGGACATCGTCGAGACCACGCCACGCGGTTTGTTGACGACCAGATAGACGTGTCGCCGCGCCACCGGGATCCGCGCCCCGTCGACCCGGATCGTGTCCCGGTCGGGGTCGACCCGGGTTCCCTGCTCGACGACGATCTTGCCGTTGACCTCCACTCGACCCTCGTCGATCATGATCTCGGCCGCTCGCCGCGATGCCACGCCTGCGGCGGCCAAGACCTTCTGCAGACGGACCGGTTCGCTCTCGGTCACGCTTGTTCCTTCCGCGGTCGTTGATCGGGGTCCGACTCGGGCAGCCGTGGACTCACGGCCGCGGACAGTTCGGCTTCCAGCTCCATCGCATCGGGCAAGTGTGGTGCCAAGGGTGGGAGGTCGGCAATCGAGGCCAGACCCATCCGTTCCAAGAAGTACGGCGTCGTCCCCAGCAGCACCGCCCCGGTCTGCGGATCACGCCCGACCTCGTCGAGCAGACCACGCGCCACCAGCGTGCGCACCACGCCGTCGACGTTGACACCACGGACCGCCGAGATGCGTCCTCGGGTCACCGGCTGCAGGTACGCCACGACCGACAGCGTCTCCAGCGCCGCCTGCGACAGTCGCCCGTGCTGCCCCTCCAGCACGAACCGCGACACCACCTCGGCGTGCTCAGGCCGGGTCGCGTACCGCCACCCACCCCCGGCATGCCGCAGTTCGAAGCCGCGGCCTGTTTCCGTGTAGAAGCGAGCCAACGCACCCAGAGCCTGCTCGACTCGAGGCACGGGTACGTCCAGCGCGCCGGCCAACTCAGTGGCCCCCATGGGTTCCGTCGCCATGATGAGCAGCGCTTCGACACCGGCCGAGACGTCGTCCGACGACTCGCTCATGATTCCTCCTCCAGGACAGGTCTCGACCCGTCGAACTCGTCGGTGATCTCCACGTCACCGTCTGCCGTACCCACCCACCTCACGACGAGCTCACCCAACGGTGTCACCTGGTCGAACGTGACCGATGACGCCCGGAACAACTCGAGCAGGGCCAGGAATCGGGCGACGGTGGTCAACCGGTCCGGAGAGTCGGCGACCAAGGCCCGGAACGTCGCAGACCCCGCCCGGCGCAACCGTTCGGCGACGACGACGGCCTGCTCGGCCACGCTGACCCGCACCAGATGCACGTGCTCGACCGATACCTCGACTGCTGCCTTCGGCTCCATAGCGCGGGCGGCGATCGCGGCGAACTCGTCGGGAGTGATGCCGAACTCGACGTCGGGCAGGAGAGCGGCGTACTCAGGATCCAGTCCCCCTGGCCGCAGGAAACGTCGGCCTTCCTGCTCCAGCGTGACGTCGATCCAGGCCGCGACCTGCTTGAAAGCCCGGTACTGCAAGAGGCGCGCGAACAGAAGATCCCGAGCCTCCAACAGCGCGAGGTCCTCTTCGTCCTCGACTTCGGCTTGCGGCAACAACCGGGCGGTCTTGAGGTCGAGCAGGGTCGAGGCCACGACGAGGAACTGGCTGGTCTGTTCCAGGTCCCACGCCGACCCTTGGGCCTTGATGTGGGCGATGAACTCGTCGGTGACCATCGACAACGCGATCGTGGTCACGTCGAGTTTGTGGCGCGAAATGAGCTGCAGCAGCAGGTCGAACGGCCCCTCGAAGTTCACCAAGTGGACCGAGAACGGCTCGGGTACGGTCAACTCAGGTGCCGAGCCTCGTCAACACGTCGGCGTCGATGCCGTTCGCTTCGAGGTCGGCCAGCGCGGCCGCGATCGCGGCCCGCACGAAGCGGCCCCGGTCGACGGCCAGGCCTTGGGCCCGCAGCGTCAGTCGAGCCTGTTCGAGTGCGATCAGTTCGGCGGCAGAGACGTACACGGTGATCTTCTCGTCGTGCTTGACCCGGCCGCTCGCCGTACCCTCGGACGCCTCCGCCGCCTGTCCCGTCGAACGGAACAGCTCGGCCGCTCCCGGCAGGTTTACACGTCGGGGCATCGGGCGAGCACCTCCCGGGCGAGCATCCGGTACTGGTCGGCGCCGGCGGAGTTGGGCGCGTACGTGGTGATCGGCTCGCCGGCGACCGTCGTTTCGGGGAACTTGATCGTGCGACGAATCACCGTGTGGAACACCTGGTCGCCGAACGCCTGCACGACCCGTTCGAGCACTTCTCGGCTGTGCAGGGTCCTCGCGTCGAACATCGTGCCGAGGATCCCGAGCATCACCAGGTGCGGATTGAGCCGGTCGGTGACCTTCTCGATCGTGTCGGTCAGCAGGGCGATCCCCCGCAACGCGAAGAACTCGCACTCCAACGGCGTGATGACCGAGTCGGCAGCGGTCAACGCGTTGACGGTCAGCAACCCCAACGACGGCGCACAGTCGATCAGAACGACGTCGTAGGCACCCCGGACCTTGTCCACGACCCGCTTCAGGGTCTGCTCCCGGGCCACTTCGCTGACGAGTTGGAGTTCGGCCGCTGACAGGTCGATGTTGGCCGGCAGGATGTCCATCCCGTCGACCACGGTCGGTTCGATGACGTCGAACGGGTCGAGGGTACGGCTGAGCAGCAGGTTGTAGACGCTGCGCTCGAGGGTGTGCGGATTGACGCCCAGACCGACCGATGCCGACCCCTGGGGGTCGAAGTCGATGAGCAGCACACGCCGTCCGGTCTCGGCCAAGGCAGCGCCCAGATTGATGGTGGTCGTCGTCTTGCCGACCCCGCCCTTCTGGTTGCACAGCGCGATCACGACGGCATGGCGCTGACCGGTTCGCGGTGGCCGGACCGGGGGCAGGACCGGCCAGGGTCGACCGGTCGGGCCGAGTCCGTCGACGGGTTCCGGAACCCTGTCCGGCTCGTCGAGAAGAGCGTCCTGGGTCATGTCGGACACGCGGGCTCCTGTACGGGGATTTGTCGCTATGGCGTCACCCTACTGGGGGTGGGTCACCTGGCGTCACGGGCGCGCGGGAGTGGGTCGAGCGGTTGAGCGGGTACGGCAGAACCTCGGTCAGAGCGCGCGAGGGTGAGCGCTGACGTACACGTCGCGCAGGTGGTCAACGGTGACCAGCGTGTAGAGCTGGGTCGTGGTGACCGACGCGTGACCGAGCAGTTCCTGCACGACCCTCACGTCGGCGCCCCCGTCGAGCAGATGCGTGGCGTAGGAGTGGCGCAGGGTGTGCGGAGACACGTCGGCGGCGATCCCGGCCCGTTTGGCCACCGCCTGCACCCGGTTGAACGCGGTCTGTCTGCTCAGACGCTCACCGCGTTCGTTGAGGAACAAGGCGGGCGTGCCGCGACCTCGGCCGGCCAGCAGTGGCCTCCCCCGCACCAGCCAGGCGTCGAGCGCTGCCCGGGCGTAGGACCCGAGCGGCACGAGTCGCTCCTTGTTTCCCTTGCCCAGCAGACGGAGCCCGACGTCGGAGTCGGCCAAGGCCCGGCTGACGTCGTCGACATCGAGCGACACGACTTCCGAGATCCGAGCGCCCGTCCCGTACAGGACCTCGAGCAGGGCCACGTCGGCCAACTGGGACGCGGTCCGGGCCACGTCGTCGTCGTTTGCCCCCGCGGTGTCGAGCAGGCGCCGTACCTCGTCGACCGAGAGAGCCTTCGGCAGCCGACGACCCGGCTTCGGCGGAGTCACCCGAGCCGCAGGGTCGGTCGGGGTGACGTGCTCCGACGCCCAGAAGCGGTGCAGGCCACGGACGGCCGCGAGGGTACGGGCGATGCTGCTCGCCGACAAGGGCCGATGATCCTCGTCGCCGGCTCGCAAGGCCGTACCGAATGCGGACACGTCGACGGCCGTGACGTCTGCCGCGACCGTGGTGCCCCGCTCGCGCAAGAAGGCGGAGTAGCGAGCGAGGTCTCGTCCGTACGCGGCGAGGGTGTGTGCGCTCAGGCCGCGTTCGACCCGCAGATGGGCGAGGTACTCCTGGATTCCCCGCTGAAGTCCGTCGGCGTCGACCATCTGCTCAGCCTCGCACGACGTACCAGCACAGGCCCGATGCCGCGCTGGGCGGAACAAAGCACACCTACGATCCCCCAGATCGGCGCTCGGCAACCTGAACGCCGACCTGTAACGGTAGATTCGCTCCCGATCCGCACCCGTCGAGAACGGACTGCCATGGCCTTCTTCGATCTACCGCTGCGGGAGTTGCACACCTACCGGCCGTCGGTGCGTCGGCCTGCCGACTTCGAAGGCTTCTGGCGACGCACACTGGATGCCGAGTTGAGCCGAGCCCTCGACGTACGGCTGGAAGTCGTCGAGACTCCCTTGCGCACTCTCGACGTGTACGACGTGTCGTTCGCCGGGTACGGCGGTCAGCGCATTCATGCCTGGCTCAGGGTTCCAGCCGGAGCACACGGAGGGTTGCCGGCGGTCGTCCAGTACCGCGGGTATTCCGGCGGCCGGGGCTATCCGTTCGTCGACTCCTTGTACGGCTCGGCCGGCTACGCGCACTTCGTCCTGGATTCCCGAGGGCAGGGCTGGCGCACTCCGTCGCCGGTGGCGCCGACGCCCGACCTCGATCCGGCAGCCGGCGACGTTCATGTCCCGGGGCTGATGACGCTCGGGATCTCGTCGCCGCAGACGTACTACTACCGGCGCTTGTACGTCGATGCGGTACGGCTCCTCCAGGCCGCCGGCACCCTCGATCTCGTGGACGCCGAGCGGATCGCGGTCGCCGGAACCAGCCAGGGCGGTGGACTGTCGATCGCCGCGGCTGCCTTAGCGACGCTCGGGGAGATCCGCGTCGCCGCCGCCCTGCCGAACGTGCCGTTCCTGTGCCACTTCGAGCGAGCTGTCGGCCTGACCGACTCCGACCCGTACCGGGAGATCGCCGTCCACTTGGCCGCACATCCCAGCGCACACGAGCAGGTGTTCACCACACTGTCGTACTTCGACGGCGTGAATCTCTCCGCCTGGTGCCGGGTGCCCGCCCTGTTCTCCACCGCCCTGATGGATACGGTCTGCCCGCCGTCGACGGTCTTCGCCGCCTACCACGCCTGGGCGGGGACCGACAAGGACATCACGGTCTATCCCTGGAACGGCCACGAAGGCGGCTCGGATCACCACGCCTGGCACACCCTGAGCTGGCTGGGCGAACGCCTCGGTTCGGTCGCCGCAGTCGACTCGGCGACCGCTACCGGCCGATCTTCGCTTTGACGTCGCGGGCGAGCCAGGGCGCGTCCGGGGGCCGTAACGAGTCCAGTCGGTCGCGTGCGCCGTACAAAGCCAATGAGCCGAAGACCATCGTCGGATTCTGGATGAGGCCCGCGTAGATCCCGTCGATCAAGTCGTCGAGCGCGGCCCAGCGCAACTCCATGTCGGCTTCCTCGCCGTGCAGTTCGAAGCCGTCCGGGCGGCCCACCTCGGTCAGCCCTCGCGCCAGGAAGATCCTGATCGACTCTGAATTGCAGCCCGGCGAGGTGAAGACGTCGACCAGGACGCGCCAGTCGGCGGCGGCCAGTCCGGCCTCCTCGGCGAGTTCGCGCTGGGCTGCGACCAGGTAGTTCTCACCCGCGTGGTCGAGCAGTCCGGCGGGCGGCTCCAGGAAGCGGAAACCCGCGGGATGGCGGTACTGAGTCACGACGGCCACGCGGTTCTCTTCGTCCAGCGCGATGACCGCGACGGCTCCCGGATGTGACAGGAATTCCCGCCTGAGCACGGTCCCGTCGGGGGCGGTCACGTCGTCGGCGACGAAGTCCGAGACTCGACCATGAGTCGTCGAGACACGGGTGGACGGCCAGTCGACGGGGAGGTCGCGCACCTCGTCGCCGTGGATCGGATGCCCTGGCAGTCTCATCTAGACCTCCTCGGCCGCGGGCAGCCGACCAGCGTTGCGCCGCTTCAGAGCGGCTTCGACCAGGCCGACGAACAGCGGGTGTGGCTTGGTCGGCCGGGACTTGAGTTCGGGGTGGGCCTGGGTGGCGACGAAGAACGGGTGCATCGACGGCGGCAGTTCGACGAACTCGACCAGCGTCGAGTCGGGCGAAGTCCCCGAGATGACGAGACCCGCCGCCTCGAGTTCGCCTCGGAATGCGTTGTTGACCTCGTAGCGGTGGCGGTGCCGTTCCGACACGTGCTTCGTGCCATAGAGCCGACTCACGATCGAACCGCGGGTGAGTTCGGCGGGGTACGCGCCCAGCCGCATCGTGCCGCCCAGATCGCCGTCACCGGACACGATCGCGACCTGCTCGGCCATCGTCGCGATGACGGGATGGGTCGTCTCGGGATCGAACTCGGTCGAGGCCGCGTCGGCCAATCCGGCCAGGTTGCGGGCGACCTCCATCACCATGCACTGCAGTCCGAGGCACAGGCCGAGGATCGGGATCTGGTTCTCGCGGGCGTAGGTGATGGCGCCGATCTTCCCCTCGACACCACGAATGCCGAATCCACCAGGGACGACGATCCCGTCGACGTCGCCGAGCGCGGCATGCGCCCCGGCGGGCGTGGCGCAGTCGTCGGAGGCCACCCAGCGGATCGTCACCTTCGCCCAGTTGGCGAACGCCCCGGCCCTGAGCGCCTCGCTGACCGACAGGTACGCATCGGGCAGGTCGATGTACTTGCCGACCAGCGCGATCGTGACGTCTTCCTTCGGGTGATGCACCCGCTCGAGCAGGTTGTCCCAAGGTTTCCACCGCACGTCACGGAAGGCGACGTTGAGCCGACGGACGACGTACGCGTCGAGTCCCTCGTCGTGAATGACCCGCGGAATGTCGTAGATACTCGGCGCGTCGGGGCAGGAGATGACGGCCTCCTCGTCCACGTCGCACATGAGGGCGATCTTCTTCTTCACGCCGTCAGGGATCGGCCGGTCGGCGCGGCAGACCAGCGCGTCGGGCTGGATACCGACCTGGCGAAGTGCTGCCACCGAATGCTGCGTCGGCTTGGTCTTGAGCTCCCCCGACGGTCCGATGTACGGCACCAGAGACACGTGCAGGAAGAACACGTTCTCCCGACCCACGTCCCGCCGTACCTGCCGGGCGGCTTCGAGGAACGGCAGCGACTCGATATCGCCGACGGTGCCGCCGATCTCGTGGATCACGATGTCGACACCCTTGGTCGCCATCGCCAGCATCTCGTCTTTGATCTCGTTGGTGATGTGCGGGATGACCTGCACCGTGTCACCGAGGTAATCGCCCCTCCGTTCCTTCGCGATGACCGCCGAGTAGACCTTGCCGGTCGTGACGTTCGCGTCGGCGCTGAGGTTCCGGTCGAGGAAACGCTCGTAGTGTCCGATGTCGAGATCGGTTTCCGCGCCGTCCTCGGTCACGAAGACTTCGCCGTGCTGGAAGGGATTCATGGTGCCTGGATCCACGTTGAGATAGGGATCCAGTTTCTGCATCGTGACGTTGAGACCCCGGGCCACCAGCAACGAGCCGAGGCTTGACGCCGTCAGCCCTTTGCCGAGCGAGGAGACAACGCCTCCGGTGACGAAGATGTGCTTGGTCGCGTCGGTCTTTCCCACGGGCCTTCAGCCTATAACGATTGAGGGGGTCCCCACGACCGTCGCCACGCCGCGATGCATTCTCGCCGATGCTCGACGTCGATCGCAGGTTGCCGTTTTGAGCGACGTCAGGCCCGGGCGGTCAGCATCAGCAGCGGGAAGTCGCGGTCCCCGTCCTCCGTCCCCTTGACCAGGTGACCGGCCACCGTGACGTGCACCTCGTGAAAGCCCACCTGCTCGGTCGTCTCCAGGAGCCAGGTGGGGTCGAAGCCGTGGTGGGCGATATCGGTGCGATCGTGACCGTGGAACGATCCGTCCTCGCTCGCCAAGTCGAGGATCGCCAGCCATCCGCCCGGCTTGAGCACCTGCCGTACAGCAGACAGCAGAGCCGCCGTGTCGGCCACGTGGTGCAGCGCGAGCAGGCTGTAGGCCAGGTCGTACGGCGCACCCGGCGGCGTAGCCTCGGTCAGATCGAGACAGACGGGCGTCTGCTGGGTGTCGCCGGCCGCGGTGAGTCGGGAGCGAGCCGCCTGCGTCATGCCCGGTGACGGGTCGAGCAGCACGATCGGGCCCAGATGGGGTGCCAGGAAGCCCGACAGCAACCCCGTCCCACTGCCCACTTCGAGGGCCGACCAGCTCGGATCCAGGTCGATCGCGCTCGTGATCGCGTCGGCGGCCAGGCGGGCGTTGTCCACATGGCGCTGTTCGGTGTGCCAGGTGACGGCTCGTTCGTCGAAATGGTCGTTGACCTCCCGCTGGCTCGGGGGCCGGTGATGGGCGTGGTCGGTCATGGTCGCCTCCTGTGGGCTTCTGATGCTCTGGCCACGAGTTCCGCGGCGTGCGCGAGCGAGGAATCCGTCTCTTCCAGTCCGGCCATCATCCGGGCCAGTTCGCGCAGCCGGTCGTCGCCGGTGACCTCGGTCAAACTCGATGTGGTGACCCCGTCGTCAGCTTTGGCGACGACGACGTGGCGATCGCCGAACGCGGCCACCTGGGCCAGGTGGGTGACGACGATCACTTGCCGGGTCTGGGCCAACCGGGCCAGCCGGCGTCCGATCTCCAGCGCGACTGCCCCGCCGACGCCAGCGTCCACCTCGTCGAACACGAACGTCTGCCCCCGGTGGGTATCGGCGAGCGTCACTTCCAGGGCCAGCCGTACCCGCGACAACTCGCCCCCCGAGGCGAGCGCTCCGAGCGGTCCGAGCTCCGATCCTCGGTTCGCCGAGAAGAGCAGAGCGACGGAGTCGGCGCCGTGCGGGCCTAGCTCGCGCAGAGGGGCGAGCTCGAAGACGAGCCGTGCGTACGGCATGGCCAGGGCCGAGAGCTCGCTGTGTACGGCGGTGGCGACGCGG
>JBDHZQ010000077.1:0-12645 GCA_039811945.1 Propionibacteriaceae bacterium | reverse complement strand
CTGACGTACAAGAACACGAACGCAGGCGGCGGCACCGATGTCAACGACAACGACCAACAGGTGTGGGTGTCCCCGATCAGGTACTCGACGGTCGACTGCGTCTGCACCTAGCCCGCGGAATCCCTGGTCGACCGTTCTCCATCGGTCTCCCTTGCCCTACAGTGTGCCCAGCAGCAACCGTTGGGGGGCCATGGCAAAGACGAGAACGATCCTGGCCGCGGCCGCAGCAGTCTGTCTGCTCGCATCGACGGACGCCACCGCCACAGCAGCTGACATTGATGTCGTCATCGTGTCGTCGAATGTGTTCGGAAGCATGTCCTGCAACGGGGCGCAGTTGCAGCCGACCGGCACCGGATCGATCCGCTTCCTCTTCAACACCTCGACGAACGGCGGGAAGAATCACCAGGTGGTCAACGCCACGGTGCTCAATCCGCTCGTCTACCTCGACCAAGCCGCCAATCAGTACACCGTGACCGGCAAGGCCAACGAGGTCATGGACTACTCAACCGCGACGGGCTCGTTCCTGGGCGGCAAGGCCACGTACACGATGACGGTGTACGACGCGAACGGCGCCGTCTTCGGCAACTACAGCGGCAAGACAACACTCACGACCGATGGCTATCCGATCCCGATGAGCGGTAGCTGCTAGTTCGATCCACCCGCCTGCTGACGCAGGTGTTCGAGGCGACCGTGGACCAGGGAGATGACCGACGCTCCCTCACCCGCTGCCGTACCCACGCGTTTCATCGATCCTGACCGCACATCGCCCACGGCATACACGCCCGGCATCGAGGTCTCGAGTGCGGCTGGCGGGCAGCCGTGGTGCCAGAACGCCGTACTCACCGCCATCCCGGTCTGGACGAACCCGTCGGAGTCACGCTCGATCCCGCCCGGCATCCACCCGCTCAGAGGTACCGCGCCGAGCAGCAGGAACATCCCGCCGACGGGAAGCCTCCGCCGTACCCCCGTCCCCTCGGTGAGCTCCACCCACTCCAGCCGTCCATCGCCGCCACCGTCGGTGACCTCCGTGCCCCCCGCCACGCTGATCCGCGGATTCCACTGGATCTCGCGGATGAGGTAATCCGACATGGTCGCGGTCAGGTCAGGTCGCCGTACCACGATCGTCACGCTCCGGGCGAATCTGGCCAGGTGAATCGCCGCCTGGCCGGCCGAATTGCCGCCCCCGACCACGATGACATTGGCGCCCGCCATCTCGGGCGCCGCGACCATCGCCGCCCCGTAGTAGACGCCGAGCCCCGACAGTGCTTCGATCGCGGGCACACCGATGCGCCGGTACGTCGCACCGGTCGCCAGCACGACGGTCCGGGCGGAGATGTCTCCGCCGTCGGTGTGCAGCAGGTACGGCTCTGCCCCGCTCAGGTCTGTCACCGGCCAGCCCGTGAAGAACTGGGTGCCGAAGCGGAACGCCTGCAGCCGCGCCCGCTGGCCCAGCCTCATCCCGGAGATGCCGCGCGGGAAGCCCAGGTAGTTGCGGATCATCGAGCTGCCTCCGGCCTGCCCGCCGATCGCATCGGCCTCGATGGCGACGGTGTCCAAGCCTTCGGAGGCGGCATAGACGGCAGCGGCCAGTCCGCCCGGCCCGGCCCCGACGATCGCCACGTCGACGACCCGGTCCACCACGACGTCGGCAGGTTTGCCGTACACCTGTGTCGCCACGTCTCGGCGCGACTCGACGGTCTGCACGCGGCCCTGGGGGTCTTCGACCAGCGGGAACCTGACCGGCCCGCTGAATCGGCTCAGGATGTCTCGACCCACGTCGGATTCGGGGTCGTGAATCCGGTGCGGTATTCCCTGTCGCAGCAGGTAGTCGGCGATCTCGAGCGTGAGCCCGCTGCGCACGGGCGACACGATCCTCACGTTCTCGACCTCGGACGTGGCCACCGTCGAACCCCAGTCGGATAGCAACTCGCCGACCGCGGTGTGGAACTCCTCGTCTCGACGACCACGCGGCATCAACAGGTACGTGTCGACTTTTCCGGCGCTCTGGGCATGCCGCAGGCGTGGCATCAGTTCGGCGAACTTCGAGTAGTGCACCAGAGCGATCCGCTTGGCCGTGGGCACGACAGCTCGGGCGGCGCCGATCACGGCGGCGGCTTCGTCGTACCCCTCGGTCACGTCGACCACGACCATGGCGATGGGTACGGCAGTCGCCGCCAGAGCTCTCAATTCGTTCTCGGCCTCGCTGAAGTCCGGCAGGCGAACGATCTCGTAGTCGCGGCCGTACCGGCCGAACTCGTCGCACACCAGGTCCAGGTGTGCGTTCCCCGCGACCACGACGGCGGGGCGGATGTCGGCAGCGCGGGCTTCGACGCTCACGCGGAGTGACCTTCGGCGATCTGCTCGTGATGCCGTACGACTTCGGTCACGATGAACCGCAGGAACTTCTCGGCGAACACCGGGTCCAGGTCGGCCTCGACGGCCAACTGCTGCAGCCGACGGATCTGCTGCTCCTCGCGGGCCGGATCGGCCGGCGGCAAGCCCTCGGCGGCTTTCAGCGCCCCGACCCGCCTGGTGATCTTGAACCGCTCGGCGAGCAGGTGCAACAGGGCAGCGTCGAGGTTGTCGATCGAGGCGCGGGCGGCCGCGAGGTCAGGCGGAAGGTCGCTGGGTACGGCAGACGCCGCGGCCCGGTCGGCCATCAGATGAGCACCAGCTCGATGCGCTGGAATTCCTTGACGTCGGTGTAGCCGGTCGATGCCATCGCCCGGCGCAACGCTCCCACGAGGTTCATCGATCCGTCGGACGTCACCGACGGCCCGTGGATGATCTCGGCGAGGGAACCGACCGTCGCGAACTTGGCCCGGGTGCCGCGGGGCAGCGTCTCGTGCCAGGCTTCGGCACCCCAGTGGTACCCGTGCCCGGGCGCGTCGGTAGCACGAGCCAGCGGGGCGGCCACCATGACCGCGTCGGCGCCGCAGGCGATGGCCTTGGCGATGTCACCTGAGCGACCGACCGCTCCGTCGGCGATGACGTGCACGTAGCGGCCGCCTGATTCGTCGAGGTAGTCGCGGCGTGCCTCGGCGACCTCGCTGATCGCCGACGCCATCGGCACCTCGATGCCGAGCACGTCTCGGGTGGCGTGACGGGCACCGCCGCCGAACCCCACGAGCACACCGGCGGCACCGGTTCGCATCAGGTGCAGGGCGGTCTGGTAGGTCGCACAGCCGCCGACGATGACGGGCACGTCGAGGGTACGGATGAAGGTCTTCAGGTCCAGTGCTTCCCGGGCCTTGGAGACGTGTTCGGCCGACACGGTGGTGCCGCGGATCACGAAGAAGTCCGGGTTCGACGCGCACACGGCGTCGGCGAATTCTTTGGTGTTCTGTGGTGAGAGCGAACCGGCCACCGGCACGCCGGCGTCGCGAATCTCGGCCATCCGTCGACCGATCAGCTCGGGTTTGATCGGTTCGGAATAGACAGCCTGCATGCGCCGGGTCGCCGTCACCTGGTCGCCGATGGCCGCCAGCTCGGCGAAGATCGGGAGGGGGTCGTCGTACCTCGTCCACAGCCCTTCGAGGTTGAGCACTCCGAGACCGCCGAGGCGGCCCATCTCGATCGCCGTCGCGGGGCTCATCACCGAATCCATGGGCGCCGCGAGCAACGGGAAGTCGAGGGTGATCGCGTCGATACGCCAGGTGAGGTTGACTTCTTCGATGCCGCGGGTACGGCGAGACGGCACCAGCGCGATCTCGTCGAACGAGTAGGCCTTCGTGGCTCGGCGGCTGCGACCGATATCGCTCATGGGTGTTCCTAGCCTGAGTAGTTCGGAGCTTCGACGGTGAACTGGATGTCGTGGGGGTGGGATTCGCGGAGGCCGGCCGACGTGATCCGCACGAAGCGTCCCCGCTCGTGCAGCTGTGGGATGGTCGCCGCGCCGGTGTAGAACATCGACTGCCGCAGCCCGCCGACTAGTTGGTAGGCGACCGCCGCCAGCGGTCCTCGATAGGCGACCTGTCCCTCGATCCCTTCGGGCACGAGCTTGTCGTCGCTGGTGACGTTCGCCTGGAAGTAGCGGTCTTTGGAGTACGACCCCTTCCGCCCGCGGGCGGCCATCGCCCCGAGCGAACCCATGCCCCGGTAGGACTTGAACTGCTTGCCGTTGATGAAGACGAGTTCGCCCGGAGACTCGTCGCAACCGGCGAGGAGAGATCCGATCATGACCGTGTCGGCGCCGGCGACGAGGGCCTTGGCGATGTCGCCGGAATACTGAAGCCCGCCGTCGCCGATCAGCGGGACGCCGGCTGCGCGGCACACCCGTGACGCCTCGTAGATCGCCGTCACCTGGGGCACGCCGACGCCGGAAACCACCCGCGTCGTACAAATCGAACCTGGGCCCACGCCCACCTTGACCCCGTCGACCCCGGCCTCGACCATGGCCCGGGCGCCGTCGTACGTCGCGACGTTCCCGGCGACCACGTCGACACCGGCGGCAGCAGGGTCGCTCTTGAGCCGCCGGATCATCTGGACGACCGCCTGGCTGTGCCCGTGGGCCGTGTCCACGACCAAGAGGTCCACCCCCTCTTCGACCAGCGACATGGCGCGGGTGTAGCCGTCGCCGAAGAAGCCCACCGCCGCGCCGACCCGGAGCCGGCCCAGGTCGTCCTTGGTCGCGTTCGGGTGCTTGGACGACTTGACGAAATCCTTGAGCGTGAACAGACCCTTGAGCTTGCCGTCCGCGTCGACCAGCGGCAGCTTCTCGATCTTGTTGGCGGCCATGAGTTTGAGGGCGTCTTCGCCGGAGATGCCGGGGTGGCCGGTGATCAGCGGCATCCGGGTCATGACGTCGGCGACCAGCCGGTTCGGGTCGTCTTCGAAACGCATGTCGCGGTTGGTCACGATGCCCAGCAGCCGCATGGTGTCGTCGACCACCGGTACGCCGGAGATGCGGTACGTGCCACACATCTCGTCGACTTCACCGATCGTGCGGTCCGCGGTGATCGTGATCGGCTCTTCCACCATGCCGGCCTCGGACCGCTTCACCCGGTCCACCAGAACGGCCTGCTCGTCGATCGGCAGGTTGCGGTGCAGGATCCCGAGTCCGCCCTCGCGCGCCATCGCAATGGCCATCCGGGCCTCGGTGACCGTGTCCATCGCCGAGCTGAGGAGCGGGATCTTGACCGAGATGTTCTTCGAAACCTTGCTGGAGGTGTCGACGTCTGAGGGGATCACGTCTGACTCGTTCGGGAGCAACAGCACGTCGTCGAAGGTCAGACCCAGCATCGCGAACTTGTCGGGTACCCCGGCGCCGTTCAGATCGGACGAAGTCACGCAGCATCACCTTTCGCTAGGCGGCCATCGTATCGGCGGACCTTCCGGGTACGGATCGACTGGTCAGCGGGCGGTCGGGTCGCTGTGCCAAACGCACGGACCGTAGGGGACCGCCTCGGTCCCCTTTCAGTTCCTTTGACGCCTCGGGGTATCACCCGAGCGGTGTGGTGCCTCCGATCGAGCGGATGGGCACCGCTGGGGTGCCCGCCCCCATCCGAAAAAGGGAGTTCCATCATGCGTCAGGCGTACCGAGTCATCGCCTTCCTCATCTGCGCGCTGGTCATGCTGCAAGCGTCGATGGCGGTGTGGGCCGAAGCAGGTCTCGGACTAGGGATCCTGGGTCACAGCTTCCCGATCCTGGGTCTGCTGCACGGCATCAACGCCCTCGCCTTGTTCACCGCCGCGTTGCTCGCAGGCCGCGGCATCGGCCGTACCGCCACTGTCAGCGCCGCCGTCCCGTCAGCGCCCGCACATGTCGGCGTCCGCTGAGGCCGCTCGTCCCACGAAGGTGGCGAGGGTGATCCGCCGGGCCACGGTGGTGGTTGCGGTCGTCGCCCTCGCCGTCATCGGGTGGCTGTGGTTCGACAGCCGGATGCCGTCCGCGTACTCCGCCCTCGACATGGGCAGGCCGGAGTACGGGGGCGGTTCCGTGCCGTCCGGGCATGCAGGTCACTCACATGGAGGTGGGGAACCGACCGGGTCGTCCGTCGACGTCACGGACTTGGTGCTCGACCCGGCTCGCCCCGCCGACGTGACCGTCACGCTCGTCGCGCGGCAGGAAGCCGTACGGCTGGCGAACGGAACCACGATCGACGGCTACACGGTGAACGGGATGTCCCCCGGACCCACGATCGAGGCGGTCGACGGCCAGGTGGTCGAGGTCAGGTTTCGCAACGAGAACGTGACCGGGGGAGCGACGCTGCACTGGCACGGGATGGACGTGCCCAACGCCATGGACGGTGTCGCCGGCGTGACCCAGGACGCGGTCCTGCCAGGCGGGGAGTTCGTCTATCGGTGGATCGCCGAACGTGGCACGTACTGGTATCACTCCCATCAGCTCAGCCACGAGCAGGTGCTGCGGGGGTTGTTCGGGGCGATCGTCGTACGTGCCGCAGGGGCACCGCAGGCCGACGACGTGGTCGCGCTGTCGCACACGTACGGCTCAGTCCGTACCTTGAGCGGGGCACAGGAGTCGACGTTGCCGGCGCAGGTGGGGTCGCGCGTGCGGGTCCGCATCGTCAACACCGACAACGGGCCGATCCCGGTGTGGGTCGCCGGTGCGCCGTACCGACTTGTCGCGGTCGACGGCCGCGACCTGGTGGGGCCGGGCGAGGTCAGTACGACGAAGGTGCTGGTCACGGCCGGCGGACGCGCGGACGTGGAGGTCGTCGTACCCGTCGGCGGGGTGCGGGTGCAGGTGCCGGGAGCTTCGATCGCGATCGGTTCTTCGACCGCTCCGACGGCGAGCGCTCCGACCGCGATCCTGGACCTTCTTTCGTACGGCAAGCCGGCCGCCCTGCGGTTCGACCTGACGAGGGTGGATCGGACGTTCAGGTACGACATCGGCCGTCGGCCTGGGTTCCTGTTCGGCAAGCCCGGGATCTGGTGGTCGATCAACGGCGCGGTCGGCAAGGATGTCCCGATGTTCATGGTCGAACAGGGCGACGTCGTGCGGATGACCCTCCACAACAGCTCGGGCGAGGTGCACCCCATGCATCTCCATGGACACCATCTGCTCGTGTTGTCGCGCAACGGTACGCCGAGCACCGGATCGCCCTGGTGGGTCGATTCCCTGAACGTCGAGAACGGTGAGACGTACGAGGTGGTGTTCGTCGCAGACAACCCCGGCATCTGGATGGACCACTGCCACAACCTGCCCCACGCCTCCGAGGGTCTGATGACCCACCTCATGGATGCCGGTGCGACCACCGGTTTCAAGCTGGGTACGGTCAACGACCCGGAGTAGGTGCCTGGGCTCACGCCGGACGGGTCGCTGTCGCGCGTGGCCGGCTCGATCGTCAACGTCGAGACCCTTAGCGCGTCGATCGCCCTCCCAGACACCGGGTGATCGACGTGCTAAGGACGTGTGATCTTCGTGACAAGCTCGTAGGACACATGTCGGACGTCGATCGGAGTGAGGAAACGATGTCGAACAGGCTGGCCGGAAACCAATCGGCGTACCTTCGAGGACATGCCGCCGACCCGGTCGACTGGTGGCCGTGGGGGGACGAGGCATTGGCAGACGCGAAACGCCGTGACGTACCCCTGCTGATCAGCGTCGGATACGCCGCCTGCCATTGGTGCCACGTGATGCACGCGGAGTCGTTCTCTGACCCTGAGGTGGCCGCCGTCATGAACGAGCACTTCGTGCCGATCAAGGTGGATCGCCAGCAGTCCCCTGACGTGGACGCGGCGTACATGCAAGCGACCCAGGCCATGACCGGTAGTGGCGGGTGGCCGATGACCGTCTTCGCCTCCCCGAGCGGCGAACCGTTCTTCACCGGTACGTACTACCCTCCGCGGCGACAAGGTCAGATGCCTGCCTTCCGGGAGGTGCTCGATGCCATCGTCGGCGTCTGGGCCGAGCGCCGGGCCGACGTCGACGAATCAGCCGCCGTGGTCGTCGCGCAACTCGCGCAGGCCGGCGAGATCGAGGCCGATGGCGACCGTCCCGACGTCGGCGCCACGCTGGAGCGGCTGTCGACCGGGTTCGACCCGATCCACGGAGGATTCGGCAGGTCACCGAAGTTCCCGCCGACGACCGTGCTCGATGCGCTGCTCGTGCGAGGTGACCCCGCCACGCTCGACCTGGCCGTGACGACGCTCGACGCCATGGCCCGGGGCGGCATCCACGATCAGGTGGGCGGCGGGTTCCACCGGTACAGCGTCGACGCGGGCTGGGTCGTGCCTCACTTCGAGAAGATGCTGTACGACAACGCCCTCCTGCTCGGCACTTACGCACGCGCTTGGCGTCGCGTCCCGGACCACGACCAGGCGCACCGGTGGCTGTTCGAGCGCACGACCCGCCGGATCGTGACCTGGTTGATCCGCGAGATGCGACTACCCGGAGGGGCGTTCGCCGCCGGACTGGATGCCGATTCGGTGGATGTGCGAGGTGAGAGCCATGAGGGCATCTTCTACGTCTGGAACCCCGAACTGCTCGCCGATGCCCTCGGCGAAGCCGAGGCCGCGTGGGCCCAGCGGGTCTTCCATGTGACGACGGGCGGCACGTTCGAGTACGGCTTGTCGACCCTCCAGCTCCGAGGATCCGACGTCGACGACGCGCGGCTGGACCAGGTTCTCGACCGGCTGGCCGAGGTGAGATCGGTCCGGGCCCGCCCGGCCACCGACGACATCGTCGTCGCGGCCTGGAACGGCTGGCTGATCGATTCGCTGGTGACGGCAGGCATGATCTTCCGCGAACGGGCATGGCTCGACCACGCCCATAGCGCCGCCGAGTACGTCTGGCGCGTCCACTGGCACGAGGGCCGGTTGAGCCGTACCTCACGCCACGGGGAACCCGCGGCCAGCGGTGGAGCAGCCGCCGACGACTACGGCGCGCTGGCTCTCGGATTCGCCCGGCTGGCGGGAGCCTTGGGCGACGCAACCTGGCTCGACCGCGCGCGGCTCCTGCTCGACACCGCGCTCGACCTGTTCGGCGCTGACGACGGCGGGTTCTTCGACGCCGAGGCCGGTACGGTCTTCCGTCGCCCTCGCGACGTGGCCGACAATGCGACCCCGTCGGGTACGGCGAGCCTGGTCGCGGCGCTCCGGCTGGTGGGGCTCATGGCCGAGGTCCCCGAGTACGGCCAACGCGCCGATCAGGCCGTACGGACGACCTGGGCGGTCCTCACGTCTGCGCCCCGGTTCGCCGGCTGGCCGCTGGCAGACCTGCTCGTCACTGAAGAAGCGGCTCAGGGGCTCCAGCCTGCTCAGGTCGTGGTGGTCACCGCTGATCCCGTCGGCGACCTGGCCTCCGCCGCTGCTCGGATGGCGCCGGTCGGTTCGGCGATCGTGGTCGGCCCGGCCGGCACGACCGGGTTTGGCGACCTGTTCGAAGGCCGCGACGGCGACGACCTGGCCTACGTCTGCCGGGGCCAGGTCTGCTTCGAACCGGCCTCGCAGGTCAAGGACCTCAAGGAGCGGCTCTGGCGGCGACGGCGCTGACTCAGCCGATCGTGACGATCGCGATCGCGGCGTAGTGGCAAGCGGCGGCGAGAATCGTGCACAGGTGGAAGACCTCGTGGAACCCGAACCACGCCGGCGACGGGTTCGGGCGCTTGCGCGCATAGGCAACGGCGCCGAACGTGTACAGCAGGCCACCGGCGACGATCAGCGACACGACGAGGGGGCCACCGACCGCCCAGAACGCGCCCATCCAGCCACAAGCGGCCCACCCCATGGCGATGTAGAGCAACACGTACAGCCACCTCGGCGCGCCCAGCCAGAAGACCCTGAACAACACGCCGAGCGCGGCAGCTGACCACACCAGGGACAGCAGCAGGATCCGGCTGGTACCCGACAGCATCGCGATCGCCAGCGGGGTATACGTCGCCGCGATGAACACGAAGATGTTGGAATGGTCGATCCGCCGGAGGAGCGCTCGAGCCGTACGCCCCCAGCGGCCCCGATGGTAGGTGGCGCTGACGCCGAACAGAAGCAGCGATGCTGCGAGGTAGATCGCAGCTCCCACGCGCCCAGGCGTCGTGCGGGCGAGCGCGATCACGACGATCCCGCCCGCCAACGACAGCGGGACTGCTGCGGCGTGGAGCCAGCCGCGCAAGCGTGGTTTGATCTCCGCCGCGATCGAATCGAGGGCTGCGCCGGGGTTCGTCGATGTGGTCATGTCACCGTGCCTTACTTTACGGTTCCGTAGGTTTCGGGTATCAACGTAGCACGAACTCTCCGGTGCGCGAGACCCGCCCTCGATCTGCGGCCTATCGTTGCGAGCGTGTCCCGGTTGGATCGGTTCGTTCAGTGGCTGGATCGCCTGCACCCCAAGGGATTGCTCTACAGCACCTACGAGCAGCGCCTGATCGCCGAACTCGGATCGTCGCGCCTGCCTCAGCATGTCGCCGTACTCGCCGACGGCAACCGCCGCTGGGCCCGCCTCAACGCGCCGGGGCAGACGCTCGTGGCGGGGTACCGAGCCGGCGCTGCCAAACTCCGTGAGTTTGTCGGCTGGTGCGACGAGGCGGGACTGTCGATCGTCACGCTGTGGGTCCTGTCCACCGACAACCTGACCCGGGCGAACGACGACGAGTTCAGGCCGCTGCTGGAGGTGATCGAACAGTTGGTCGTGGACCTCGCGGCCGAAGGTCGGTGGCGGGTGCGCACCGTCGGGGACCTTGACCTTTTGCCTCCCGACATGGCCGAACACCTCCGGCAGGCATGCGCGTCGACCGACGGAGTCGAGGGCTTGGCCGTCAACGTCGCCGTGTCGTACGGCGGTCGACACGAGCTCCGTGACGCGGTGAGGTCACTGTTGGCCGAGGAGTCGACGAAGGGAACGACGCTCGCCGAACTCGCCGAAACGCTCGAGATCGAACAGATCTCCGACCACCTGTACACCGCCGGCCAGCCCGATCCCGACCTCATCATCCGAACCTCGGGTGAGCAACGGTTGAGCGGTTTCCTGATGTGGCAGTCCGCCCACTCGGAGTTCTACTTCTGCGAGGCCCTGTGGCCCGACTTCCGCCGGGTCGACTTCCTGCGCGCCTTGCGTTCGTACGCTCAGCGGGAGCGTCGATTCGGCCGTTGAGCGGGTACGGCCGATCCACCCTCAGAGCTTGGCCAGGACCAGTTCGAGTACGGCGGACCGCAGTGTCGAGTCGAGATCGACTTCGAGGATCGCTCGGGCGCGAGACGCCGCATCCGGCCACTGGGACATGGCCCGGCTGACCTCGTCCTTCTGGGCGAACGGTACTTCTGCCCGGTCCACCAGAGCGAGCACGCGCCGTACCACGTCGTTGTCGCTGAGCTGGGGGCGGTCGAACCGTACCGCCGCGCCAACCCCGGTCGCCACGTCGCCCAGGTGGACGCGCAGCCTCGCGGAGTCGCGGTCGTACGTCGTTTGCCGGTCGGCCGACGTCTCGGCCACCCCACACAGGGTGATCGTCCAGTCGCGGGTCTCCGGCACGATTCCAGGGGCGCCGATCTCGGCCGGATGGATCGTGAAGATTCCTTCGGTGTCCGACCACGTCAGCCGAGTCCGTACGGCGACGGGGTCGGCCGCGTCGTCGTCCTCGTAGAGCTCGAACGAGCCGTCCCCGCCGGGTACGACCAGCACCGACAACGAACTCGGGTTGGCGACGCCGTACTCGCCGAACCCCGTCATCGGCACGATCGCCCCCGGCTTGCCCAGCGCCGGGTATTGCTCCAAGGGCCGGTGCAGGGTCACCTCGCGGTCGCCGTCGTAGGACACGCCGGTCTCCAGGTCGACCCAGACGCCGGCTGGCAGCCGCGTGGTGACCGTCGCCACGCCGACGGCCCGGTCAGCCGGGGAGGTAATCGCCGCGACGAGCAATTCGGAACCGAACCGGAACGAGGTCGGTGCGTGCAGCGTGCGGAGCGAAACATCGGTCCAGTAGAGCGGTTCCACGATCGGCCGGCCCTGGCTGTGGGCGCGCTCGTTCATCGTGTAGAGGTACGGCAGCAGTCGGTGCCTCAGTTGCAGGAAGTGCGTCTGGACGTCGGCAGCGATGGGGTTGAACCGCCAGGGTTCCTTGCTGTTGAAGGGATTCAGCGTCGAATGCAGCCGGTTGATCGGCGAGAAGGTGCCCAATTGCACCCAGCGGGTCGCCAGTTCGTCGTCCTTGACCCCGAACATGTGACCGCCGATGTCGTGACTCCACCAGCCGTACCCGATGTTCGCTGCGGTCGCGGTGAAGTACGGCTGGAACGCCAGGGATTCCCAACTGATCACGGTGTCGCCGGAGAAGCCGACCGGGTAGCGATGCGAGCCGGGGCCGGCGTACCGGGAGAAGGTGAGCGGGCGCCTACCGTCGCGGGCGGAGTCGAGGAAGTGCAGGTGGTTGAGGAGCCAGAGCGGGTCGAGGCCGCCGATCTTGGAGTACGGCCCTTGCTGCCAGTCCAGCCACCAGAAGTCGACGCCTTCGTCTTCCAGCTTGTGGTGGACGAGGTCGAAGTACGCATCGCGGAACATGGGGTCGGTGAGGTCGAAGACTGCCGGTCGGCCGCTCGCGGGGTCGATTCCCATGGCCTGGGCGACCCGTTCGTACGACTCCTCGTGACGCCGGATGCCGTCGGCCGGGTGGACGTTGAGCGCGATCTTCAGTCCGCGCTCGTGGAGCCACGCCATGAAGCCGGCGGGATCGCCGAACAGGTCGCGATTCC
>JBDHZQ010000076.1:0-12651 GCA_039811945.1 Propionibacteriaceae bacterium | reverse complement strand
GGGGTTGGGATGCCGAAGAGTCGCTTGATCCACCACAGTGCCGCCAGGAACGGCAAGAGCAGCACCAACCAGGGCATTCGGGCTCCCAAGAAGACAACGGCCCCACCTGAGGGGCGAAGCTGCGCGTCACATTACCTGCCCGACCCCGGCGCAGGTGGTCTACGGTCGCCCCATGGCCGACGTGTCGCTCGAACTCGAGGTGGGAAGCCGTACCGTTCGTCTGAGCAACCCCCAGCGCGTCTATTTTCCCGATCACGGGTGGACGAAACTGGACGTCGCCCAGTACTACCTCTCGGTGGGCGACGGCATCGTCCGTGCCCTGCGCAACCGGCCGTGCATGTTGCATCGGTTCCCGCGCGGATTGCCAGGCGGAAAGGTCCACCAGAAGCGGCTTCCCGGCGGAGCCCCGCCGTGGGTGGAGACCGTTGAGCTGTGGTTTCCTCGGTACGGCCTCACCGCCGACGAGCTCTGCGTCACCGAGCTCGCCCAGGTGATCTGGGCGGTCCAGATGTCGACGGTGGAGTTCCACCCGTGGAACAGCCGGAGGGCTGACACCGAGCGGCCCGACGAATGGCGCATCGACCTCGATCCGATGCCCGATGCATCGTTCGAGCAGGTCAGGCGTGTGGCGGGCGTCGCTCACTCGGTGCTGACCGAACTCGGGATCACCGGATACCCCAAGACGAGCGGGGGCCGCGGTCTTCACGTGTACGTCAGAATCGAGCCCGAGTGGGGATTCTCGGACGTGCGGCGGGCGGCTCTGGCCTTTGCCCGAGAGGTCGAACGGCGTCTCCCGCGCGACGTCACGACGACCTGGTGGCGCAAGGACCGTCCGACCGACGCGGTCTTCGTCGACTACAACCAGAATGCTCGCGACCACACCGTCGCGAGCGCCTGGTCGGTGAGGGGGGTCCCCGACGGGACGGTCTCGACACCCTTCGCGTGGCACGAACTCTCCGACATCGAGCCGCGGGAGTTGACGTTGGCGACCGTCCCGGCGAGGTTCGCGAAGTACGGCGACCCGCACGCCACGATCGACGACGTTTCCTATCGGATCGACACGCTCCTCGACTGGGCCGATCGTGACGCGGTGGACGTTCCCGACGGCGACCAGTGACCGCTGTGGGAGGATGGACGTCGCTCCAACCGACCGGGTGAAGGGAGATCCGTCATGGCGATTCCGTCGTTCGTCGACTCCGCGATTCTCCAGGTCACGGCGGGAAATGGCGGTCACGGCTGTGCTTCGGTGCACCGGGAAAAGTTCAAACCGCTCGGAGGTCCCGATGGCGGCAACGGCGGCAACGGCGGATCGGTGATCTTGCGGGTCGACGACAGCGTGACCACGTTGATGGACTACCACCGGCAGTCACGCCGTAAGGCCGCCAACGGACAGCCGGGAAAGGGGCACCATCAGCATGGCGCCGACGCTGACGACATCGTGCTCGCCGTGCCCGAAGGGACGATCGTCAGCGACGCCGACAGCGGCGAGGTGCTGGCCGACCTGATCGGCGCCGGGTCAGAACTCGTCGTGGCCCTCGGTGGTCGAGGCGGCCTCGGCAACGAGGCCCTCGCTTCCGCCGCACGCAAGGCGCCAGGATTCGCCTTGTTGGGCGAGGAGGGGCAGCAGCGTCGGATCAGACTCGAGTTGAAGGTGCTCGCCGACATCGGCCTGGTCGGCTTTCCGAGCGCCGGCAAGTCGTCGCTGATCGCAGCGATCTCGCGGGCCAGACCGAAGATCGCCGACTATCCGTTCACGACGCTCGTGCCGAATCTGGGGGTCGTGGTCGCGGGGGACGTGACGTTCACCGTGGCCGACGTACCCGGTCTGATCGAGGGCGCGTCGGAGGGCCGCGGACTCGGGCACGACTTCCTCCGGCACATCGAACGATGCGAGGCGATCGTGCACGTGATCGACTGCGCGACGTACGAACCCGGCCGCGACCCGCTCACCGACCTCGACGTGATCGAGGGTGAGCTGACCGCGCACGGTGGTCTCGAGGACCGGCCGCGATTGATCGCGCTCAACAAGGTCGACGTTCCTGACGCTCTGGAACTGGCCGAACTGGTCGCTCCCGAGTTGCGAGGGCGCGGCTACGACGTCCACCTCATCTCGACCATGACCGGAGTGGGGCTGACCGGTTTGATGCACGCCATGGCCGGGATCGTGGCGGCCCGCCGAGCAGCGACGCCGCCGCGCGAGCCGAAACGGATTGTGCTCACGCCCAAGCCGGTGTCCGGAGCCCCCGAGTTCACGATCAAACGGCAAGGCGACGGGGAGGGGGGTCAGATCTGGAGAGTGCGCGGCGACAAGCCCGAACGCTGGATCCGACAGACCGATTTCGCCAACGGCGAGGCGGTCGGCTACCTGGCCGATCGCCTGAATCGGCTGGGGGTGGAAGACGAACTGCTGAGGCTGGGAGCCGTACCCGGAGATGCCGTGGCGATCGGGGGTGACGACGCCGTCGTGTTCGACTTCGCGCCGCAGATCGAGATCGGTGCAGAGCTGTTGAGCCGTCGCGGGGAGGACCACCGGATGACCGAGTTGCGCCCGGCGGCGCAGCGCCGACGCAAGCTGGACGCGGAGTATCACGAGCGCAAGAACGCCGAACGATCCGTCAACCTGGCCGTGGAGGGCCTGGACGAGGACGGTGAGGACGACGCGTAAGCGCATCGCCCATACCCGCCGGATCGTCGTCAAGGTGGGGTCGTCGTCGCTCACGGCCAACGCGGGCGGGATCGACCCGGCGCGCATCGGCTCGATCGTGGCGGCGATCGCCGACGCCAAGGATGCCGGGCGCGACGTGGTGTTGGTCAGTTCCGGAGCCATCGCGGCGGGCATGGGACCGCTCGAGATGCGAACCCGTCCTCGTGACCTCGCGTCGCAGCAGGCCGCGGCGTCGGTCGGGCAGGGCCTGTTGGTGGAGCAGTACAGCGCGTTGTTCGCGGCGCGCGGGTACACCGTCGGACAGGTGCTGCTGACTGTCGACGACGTGACCCGACAAGGGACGTACCGGAACGCCTTGCGGACCTTCGACCGGCTGCTGGAATTCGGCGTCATCCCCGTCGTGAACGAGAACGACACGGTCGCGACCCAGGAGATCCGGTTCGGTGACAACGACCGGTTGGCGGCGTTGGTGGCCCACCTCGTACGTGCAGATGCTCTCTTCCTGCTCAGCGATGTCGACGCCCTCTACACCGCCCACCCGACCGCACCCGGGGCCCGGCGGATCGACGACGTTCCCGTCTTCGAGGAACTGGTCGTGGACACGTCCCGGATCGGCAGCCGAGTGGGGACCGGTGGCATGGCGACCAAGCTGGAAGCGGCCAGAATCGCCATCGGGGCAGGGATTCCGGTCGTCCTGGCGTCGGCCGAACAGGTCGTGGACGCGTTGCAGGGCCGGTCCGGAACGGTCTTTCATCCCAACGGAAAACGCCGCAGTTCGCGCAAGAACTGGATCGCCCACGCGTCACAGCCGACCGGTGAACTCGTGCTCGACGACGGCGCGGTGCGAGCCATCACCAGGGGTACGGCTTCTCTCCTCCCCGCGGGGATCACGACCGTGCGCGGTGATTTCCATGCCGGCGAGCCGGTGTCGCTGGTCGATTCGGCCGGTGAGACAATCGCCCGCGGCATCGTGAACTACGACGCCGACGTGCTGCCGACCTTGCTGGGCCGCAGCACCCGCGACCTCGGCCGGGAACTGGGGCCGGCGTACGAACGGGAGGTCGTGCACCGCGACTCCCTGGTCGTACGGCGAACCCAGCCCCCGCGGTCGCCCGGTCAGGACGACGACTAGGTCGTCAGGTCGGTCAGGGGTACGTCCGGATCCGCGAGTCGGTCGGTGCTGACGTTGTGGCCGACGACCGCCCGCAGCTGGTCGTTCACGTCCCAGACATTGACGTTCATGGCGGCGGTGACGTGGCCCGACCGGAGCCAGAACGAGATGAAGGCTCCGGAGTCCAGATCACCGCGCACGACCACGTCGTCGTCGGCGGCCGAGCGTCCGACGTACTCCATGCCGAGGTCGAACTGGTCGGTGAAGAAGTACGGGTACCAGTCGTAGGTGTCGGGGCGACCCAAGATGGACAGAGCCGCGAGCCGTCCCTGCCGGATCGCGTTGTCCCAGTGCTCGACTCGCAATGGTCCGAGGCGCCTGTTGCGGGCCACCGCGACATCGCCCACGGCCAGAACCCTGGGATCGCTGCACCGCAGGCGGTCGTCGGCCAGGATGCCCCGATTCACACCGAGGCCGGCCTGTTCGGCCAACTGGGTGTTCGGAATCGCCCCGGCGGCGACGAGCACCAGGTCGGCCGGTACGGTCTCGACGTTCGTGCGTACCCCCGTCACCCGGCCGTCCGTCCCCTCGATCGCCTCGACGGCCGCGCCGGTGTGGATCACGACCCCGTGTCGTCGGTGGAGATCGGCGAAGTAACTCCCGATCGTGTCGCCGAGGGCGAAGGCCAGCGGTACGTCGGCCCGTTCCAGCACCGTGACGTCACACCCGGCCAGTTTCGCGGCGGCGGCCACTTCGAGCCCGATCCACCCACCACCGACGATGGCGACCTTCGCGCCGGCCACGAGCTCATCCCGCAGCCGGGTGCTGTCGTCGAGCGTGCGCAAGTAGTGCACGCCTGCGAGATCGGCACCTGGCAGGTCGAGGCGGCGAGAACGGGCTCCCGTCGCCAAGACTGCGAAGGTGTACGGCAGAGCCTCACCGGAGGCGAGCCGGACCAGGTGCTTGTCTCGGTCGATCTCCACCGCGGGGTCGCCGAACCGGGTCTCGACGTCGTGTTGGGCGTACCAGTCCTCCGGTTTGGCGCTCAGTGATGCCGCGTCTGCCTTGCCCTGGAGATAGTCCTTCGAAAGCCCGGGGCGTTCGTACGGCGGTCGGCCCTCGTCACCCACGATGGCGATCGGTTCGTCGTACCCCTCGTCGCGCAACGTCGCAGCGACATGGGCGGCCCCGAGGCCCGCTCCCACAATGACCGAACCCATGAAATCCTCCTATGTCTTGACATAGAGAACTCGCGCCACGGCAGGGTTGTTCCCCGGCGGGCGTGGCAGGTACGGCACACTCGCTCAGGCGGACGACTGCGCCTGCGGTCAGCGGGTCGGGAGATTCTCCGGCCGGCCCTGACCCGACGGCGCGGCGCCGCCCTGTCCACCGAACCCGCCTTGCTGATTCTGGTTCGAGGCCTGCTGAGTCGCCCGCAGGCTGATGCCCGGCAGGGGCTTCTCGAGGTCGGCCACGACGACGTGTTCGCCGGCCTGGATGCCCGCGACGATCTCGACGTCCGTTCCACTCGACGCCCCGGTCGTGACCGTCCTGACCTGCGTCGTGGTGCCGTTGAGCACGGTCACGGTGGCCTGGTTGACGCCGGTCGGGGTGACGGCCGCGGCTGGTACGGCGACCTTCGCGTCGACGACCTGCGTCGTGATCGTGGCTTGGACGCGGGACGACTCGGGCAGGATGTCACCCCCATTGGGGATCGTGACGACGACGGGGTACGACACGCTGGACGTCGTTGCCGCTGCTCCTGCGAAACCACCGGCAGCCGCCGCGTTCCCCGACGTCCCTGTCGAGGCGCTCGCCACCGGCAGCAGACCGATTCGGGTGATCGACGCCTTGAGGTTCGTGCCACCGATCGGGCTGGTCACGGTGGCGGGCTGCCCGACGACGACGTGGCTGCGCTGAGCCAGAGGTACGGGGACTGTCACCTCGATGACGCCTGCCCCGATGATCACCGCGGAGGCGGACGCCCCCGCGCTTTGACCGACCGTGAACGGCATCGACGCCACCACGCCGTCGATCGGCGACGCGATCGTGGCCTGGTTGAGGTGGTCCCGGGCTTGGGTGAGTGCCAGGCGGGTCTGGTCGACGTTCGACCTGTCCGTGATGAGCGTGGCTTCGGTCACCGATCCGCCCGCGCCGCCGGCTCCGGCCCCGGCCGCCCCGGCCTTGGCGGCTGCGGCAGCGGCCGACTGCTGGGCCGCGGCGCCCGCGGCACCGAGTGCCGCGGACTGACCTGCGGCTGCAGCGGCCTGCTGGGCCGCGTTGGCTGCGGCCGACTGAGCAGCCGACGCAGCAGAGCCCGAGCCCTGCTGCTGCAGCGCCGCAGCCTGAGCTTGGAGCTCTGCGGCCTGCTTCTGCAGTGCGGCAGCCTGGGCGTTCAACGACGCCTGCGCGGCGGTCAGAGCCTTCTGGGCGGCTTCCATCTGGTCGGGAAGGGCCACGGCTGCCTTGGTCAGTGTTTCCAGTGCTGACGTGCACTCGGTGTTGACCGGCAGGTTCGACCTGCTCGACGCCGACGTCGTCGCCGACGAAGCTGCCGACGACGCCTTGGACGCCGAGCTGGCCGAGGAGGCCTTCGACGAACTGGCCGACGAAGCCGAGCTGGGTTCGGCCGTCACGGTCACGGTCTGGGTGACGGTGACCGTCGCCTGGGCCACGGGGATGCTCGGAATCGCTTTCGCGCATTCGGTCGCGACGACGGGCACGCTCTGCTCGATCGCGGCCACGCTGGCCTGCAGTGCGGCCAGGGCCTGATTGGCGCGTGCCACGGCTTGCAGGTCGATGGCACCGGAGGGTACGGACGTACCCGACGAAGGCTGCCCGCTCGCCGACGACGACCCACTGGAACTCGAACTGATCGGGTGGGAGGCGCTGCTCTGAGCCGAACTGGCACCCGTTGCCGTACTCGAGCGGACGCTGGACGCCGTACTCGGGCGATTGCTGGACGCCGAGCTTGCGCCCGAGGAAGCCCCGGCTTTCGCCGACGACCCTGCGGCTCCCGCTGCACCGGCACCACCGGCCGCGCTGCTGGCAGCCTTCGACGCGGCGGCTGACGTGGTCGCGGTGGAGGCGTTGTAGGTGGTCGTGTCGGTGTCGAGTTTGGCCACGGCCTGCAGATAGGCGGCCTCGGCATCGAGGACGGCGTTCTTCAGCGGCTGGCTGTCGATCGAGGCGAGCGGCTGCCCGACTGTCACGTGGTCGCCCGGCTTGACGTTCACCGTGGTGACCAGACCGGTCGTCGGGAACGAGACGGATACGTCGTTGACGTGGTGCACGGTTCCCGAGATGGACAAGGTCTGGGTGATCTGGGCAGGACCAGCCTGGACGGTGCGGTAGCGCGACGGGTCTGGGTTGCCCGCCAACGCCTGGTAGCCGAGCAGGCCGGCCGAAAGCAGACCGACAGCGGCAATGCCGAGGCCGACTCGGCCTGCGATGCGGGTGTTGCGGGTACTTGCCATCGTCTTACTCGTTCCGTAGGGCGTCGATGGGGGCGAGCTTGGCCGCTCGCCAGGCCGGATACACGCCGGCCACAATGCCGATCACGAGCGAGACGGCCAAGGCGATGATCGTCGCGGCGGCCGAGAAAATGATCGGCTGGTTGATGAGCTTGCTCAAGACGTTCCCTCCCAACACCCCCAGCGCGACCCCCAATGCGCCTCCCATCAGGCCGAGCACGCTCGCTTCGACGAGGAACTGCTGAAGGATGACGCTCGGGCGGGCACCGAGCGCCTTGCGAAGCCCGATCTCACGGATGCGCTCGGTCACGCTCACCAACATGATGTTCATCACGCCGATGCCGCCGACGACCAGGGAGATGCCCGCGAGCCCGGACAGCAGAGCGGTCAAGACGGCCGTCAGCTGCCCGATCGTGTCGACGAGGGCCTGCTGGCTCGAGACGCTGAAGTCGGGGGCGTCGGCGGTCGCCTTGTGGAGGACGAGCATGGTTGCGGTCGCTTGCTGTTGCGCTGCGGATAGGGAGGCCTGGTCCTTGGCCTCCAGCAGGATCATCGTGACGTTGTTCATGTTGTTGGTGGTGGACAGGCGTACGGCATAGGTGCCGCTCGGGATCACAAGCTGGTCGTCCTCGTTGCCCGTGAGGGTCTGGCCGACCGCCTCCAACTCGCCGATGATCGTGAAGGCCTGGCCGTTGATCGTCACCTGTCGACCGACGGGGTCGACCCCGGTGCCGAACAAGTTGTCGCTCGTCGTGGGGCCGATGACAGCGACGAGCGATCCGATGGCTGATTCGGCGTCGGTGAAGAAACGGCCGTACGTCAAGGTGCGGGCCCGAATCTGGAGCCAGTCGGGGGATGTGCCGGTGATCGTCGTGGTGACCGAGGTCCCGCTGTACGAGGCGGTCGCCGACGTCGACGACACCGGTGCCACTCTCAGAATGTCGGGGGCGTTCGACTTGTCGGCCAAGGCAGTCGCGTCGTTCAGGGTGAGCGGTTGGACGACCCTCGTCGTGGACCGTTGAGCGCCGCCCAGGCCCGTGCCCGTGCCGGACGTCACCATCAGCATGTTCGACCCGAGCTTGTTGATCTGCTGGGTGATCGTGTACTGCGCGCCTTGCCCGAGGCCGACCGTCAACATGACCGACGCGATGCCGATCAGGATTCCGAGCATCGTCAGGGCCGAACGGAGCTTGCGGGTGAAGATGGCCGACAGGGCCGTACGGAACGTCTCGAGCAGGTTCACGACACCATCACCTGCCCTTCGGTGAGCAGACCGTCGTAGATCTGAACCTGCCGTTGGGCCTGGAGCGCGACGTCGTGCTCGTGGGTGATGAGAATGATCGTGCGACCCTGTCCGTGGAGATCTCGCAGGAGGGCGAGCACGTCGTGGGTCGACACCGAGTCGAGGTTTCCGGTGGGCTCGTCGGCCAGGATGATGTCGGGATTCGTGACCAGGGCCCGGGCGATGCAGGCACGCTGCTGCTGACCTCCGGACAGTTCGCCGGGCCGGTGATGGGTACGGTCGGCGAGACCAACCCTCGCCAGCGCCTCCTGGGCGCGCCGGTGCCGGTCGCCGCCACCGACCCCGGCGTACATCAGGGGCAGTTCGACGTTGCGCTGGGCGGTCATCGACCGCAGCAGGTTGAACTGCTGGAAGACGAAGCCGATCCGCTTGTTCCGGACCGTCGCCAATTCACGCTCGCTCATGTGGCTCACGTCCTGGCCGCCGAGCAGGTAGGTGCCGGACGTGGGTACGTCCAGGCAGCCCAAGATGTTCATGAGCGTCGACTTGCCCGAGCCGGACGGTCCGGTGATCGCGACGTACTCGCCTTGCTGGATCGTCAGCGACACCCCGCGCAGCGCCTCGAACGTGATCGTGCCGGTGCGGTACGTCTTGTGGACGTCGGCCAACTCGACGATGCCCGGCATCACCGGCTCCCTTGTGCGCTGGGTGCGCCGGACGCGCCGCCGAAGCCACCGGAGCGGTTCGCGCCCGGGGAGCGGGAGCCGAAGGCCCCGGGGGAGCGGGACCCATTGCCCGCCTGCCGACTCACGGGTACGACGATCTCGTCACCTTCGGCGACACCCTCGGTGATCTCCGTCAGCTGCCCGAAGGCTCGCCCGACCTTGACGGGTACCTCGGTGTTGGCACCGTTCTTCGACACGGTCACCATCGTCTGCCCGTTGGTCTGGTGGATCGCGGTGGTGGGTACGGTGAGGGCCTGGATCTCGCTTACGGTGATGGTCAGGTCGGCAGTGCCACCCACGTACAGGTTCGGCGGGTTGCCGGTGATCGCGACGATGATCGGGAAGGACGCCTGCCCGCTGGTGGTCGTGCCGACGATGCCGATGCTGGTGAGTGTCGCCGGGAGTTGGCTGGTCGTCCCCGTGGGAGTGACCACGGTCGCCATGCCCTGCTTGAGAGAGGCCAGATCGGCCATCCCGACCGTCGCGTTGACCTGCCACGACGTGATGTCGACGACCACGATCTGAGCCGAAGCCTGCGTCGTACTGGAGACCTGGGTGGTCGTGCCCGCACCGGTGGACGTCGACACGGCTCCCGAGACCTTGGCGTTCGCCGTGAGGTTCACCTGGGCCACCACACCGGGGAACGGGGCTGTGATCGTCGCCCCAGCCTGGTCGTTCTTCGCCGACACGAGCTTGGCCTGGGCTGATGCGAGCTGGGCTCGGGCCGCGTCGATCTGGGCCTGGGTGGCTGTCGTCGAGTCGAGGAGGGTGTTGAGCGAGGAGGACGCCGAGTTCACCGCCGCCGCTGCCGACGTGACCGCTGCGTCGAGCGTGGTGGTGTCCTGGGTCGCGAGAACCTGGCCCTGCTGGACCGTGTCGCCGAGTTGCACCCGCACGGATTGGACCGTGCCGGAGGCTGGGAAGTTGAGGTACGCCTGACGCTGCGGCGCGAGGGTGCCGGAGGCGGTCACCGTCTGCTTCATCGTCGACTTCGACGCTTTCACCGTCATCGTGGTCGGCTGCTCGGTGGTCGTCGCCTGCGCAGGACGCGTCAGTCGCCAGATGCCGAAACTCGCTCCCGCCACCACCAGGAGGGCGACGACGCCCAGGATCACCTTGCTGCGCGTCCGTACACGCCCCATCGCCAGTCCCTTCGTCGGGCTGCCTCCCACGTGTGAACAGGACATCACGCAGGTTTGCCTCAGCCAGACAAGGATTCTGACACGGCACCTTAAGAGCGGCTGTTTCGGACCTGTCAATGGGCTGTGAAACTGTGCGCCTGCTGTGGAAGGTGGTGTTGAGGTGTGTGACCCTCCCGTCGGCACGTACGACCGCAGCCGCAGTGCCGTGCGCGGGAAATCGGCCGCGAGGGATCGAGCCGGGGATGAGAGGCGGACGGCTGAAGGGAAGAGTCGCCGTACGATCTCAGGTCATGGACATCACCGCCCAAGCACTTGCCGCCCGGGAGGCGTCTCGCACTCTCGCGACCTCTCGCCGGGAGGTGAAGGATGCGGCGTTGTCGTCGATGGCCGACGCATTGGTGGAGCGGCAGCGCGACATCCTCGCCGCGAACGCGAAGGACGTCGATGCCGCCCGCGCCGGGTCGGAAGACTGGTTGATCGATCGCCTGTCGCTCACCCCGGAGCGGATCGTGGGGATGGCCGACGGTCTCCGGGCCTTGGCGCGACTGGCCGACCCGGTCGGGGATGTCGTGCGGGGATGGACGAATCCCAACGGCGTCAGGATTCAGCAGGTACGGGTTCCGTTCGGCGTCGTCGGCATCATCTACGAGGCCAGGCCGAACGTGACGGCAGACGCCGCGGGGATCTGCCTCAAGTCGGGCAACGCCGTACTCCTGTCGGGATCCCGGTCGGCCGAGCACTCGAACCTGGCCGTCGTGGCGGCCTTGCGGGTCGGGCTGGAGCGGTCGGGGTTGCCGGCCGACGCCGTGCAACTCCTGCCGGCCGGGCGGGAGGCGTCGGCGGCACTCATGGCGGCGCGGGGATTGGTCGACGTGCTGGTGCCGCGCGGCGGGGCCGGCCTGATCGCTTCTGTGGTGGAGAAGTCGACGGTGCCGGTGATCGAGACGGGTACGGGCAACTGTCATCTGTACGTCGATGCCAGCGCAGACATCGTGATGGCCCGCGACATCCTCGTGAACGCGAAGACCCAGCGCCCGAGCGTGTGCAATGCGGTGGAGACGCTGCTGGTGCATGCCGATGTCGCTGCAGAAGCCCTGCCGGTGTTGCTCGCCGCGATGGCGGACACGGGTGTGACGGTGCACGGCGACGAGGCGTTCGTGCAGGCTTCGGAGGCGGTCGTTGCGGCGGGGGAAGGTGAGTTCGACGGGGAGTACCTGACCCTCGACCTCGCCGCGCGGGTGGTGCCGGATCTCGACGCCGCCCTCGATCACATCCGCCGGCACTCCACCGGACACTCGGAGACGATCGTCACCCGTGACCTGGCTGCGGCCGACCGATTCACCGCCGAGGTCGACGCCGCCGTCGTGCTGGTCAACACGTCCAGCCGATTCACCGACGGTGGTGAATTCGGATTCGGTGCCGAGATTGGGATTTCTACCCAGAAACTGCATGCCCGCGGCCCGATGGCCTTGCCCGAGATGACCAGCTCGAAATACATCGTGACGGGAGCTGGGCAGGTACGGGGGTGACTGCTTCTGGCACCGTCTGACGACGTGGGCGGGACAGAACGTCCCCTCAACGCCCGACACGCCGGTGAACTCCGGCGTGTCGGGCGTTGAGGGGACGTTCTGTCCCGGTCAGGTCGAGCAAGGAGCGAGTCTTGACCCGTGCCGGCTCCCGCGGAGTGGCGGACTCCGCCGTACACCCGCTCGAAAGCGAGAAATCCGGGTACCATGCGCGCATGCTGCTTCACCTGCTGGAGACCGAGGCCAGCGTCCCCGCGTGGGTGTTCGGCCTGGTCGCGTTCGGATTGTTGATCTTCGGTCTGATGTTCGTCCGGGCCGTCGGCAAGGGCCGGCCACACGCGTAAGGCCCCGATGACCCTTCCCAATGGCATCGCGCGTGATCCTGGCGCGGCGCGGCACCGTCTCGGAGTGATGGGCGGCACGTTCGACCCGATCCACCACGGGCACTTGGTGGCCGCGAGCGAGGTGGCGGCGAGGTACGGGCTGGACGAGGTGGTCTTCGTACCCACCGGCCAGCCGTGGCAGAAGGCCGACCGTCAGGTGTCAGCGGCGGAAGATAGGTATCTGATGACGGTCATCGCGACCGCATCGAACCCTCGGTTCTCCACGTCCCGGGTCGACATCGAGCGGCCGGGCAACACCTACACCGTCGACACTCTGCGTGACCTCCGTGAGGTTGTCGGAGGGAACACCGAGCTGTTCTTCATCACCGGCGCCGACGCCCTGTCGCAGATCTTGACCTGGCGAGGGGCGGAGCAGTTGTTCG
>JBDHZQ010000075.1:0-12666 GCA_039811945.1 Propionibacteriaceae bacterium | reverse complement strand
GCCGGCGAAGGAGATCCTGCTGCCGTCGTCGAGGCGCGCGGCCTCAAGGTCGTGACCGATTCCTCGGCGCTGGAGGCAGCCGTCGACCAGGCGATCTCCGACGATCCCGACGCAGCAGCCAAGGTGCGTGACGGCAAGGTCGCAGCAGCCGGCGCACTGATCGGCGCGGTCATGAAACAGATGCGAGGCCAGGCCGACGCGGCTGCCGTACGCGCTCTGATTCTGTCCCGGCTGTCCTGACCGCGCTCACGCGCGCAGGTCGAGGCCCTCGAAGCGTCTGACCGACTGGTCGTCGCCGACGATTCTCACGTGCGCGGCGCTCGTGCGGCCGAACGCATACAGCAGCAGTTCGCTCGGGAGCCCGACCAGCGTGACCGTCGGGTTGCCGGGCGCCACGCGCAACGACTCGCCCGGTTCCTCGGGATCGGCGACCGAATCGGACCGTTCGAGCACGACACCTTCGGTCGCATTGCGAAACATCAGGCGGCCGAGCAGCCGGAGGCGCTTCCAGATCAGGTCTTCCACCGCGTGGGGCAGGACCCGCGACGGTGGCACGGTCACGCCTCGACGGATGTCCTCGTGGTGCACGAAGAACTCGAACCCGTTCGCCAACTCGTCGACGCCGGGGATCGAGAAGGGGGAGAGCTTGGGCGGGCCCTGCCGTACCAACTCCACAACTCCGGTGAACCCGTTCGTCGCCAGAAGTTCGGTCTTGCGCCGGTCGGCCAGGTCGGACAGGGCAGGTACGAGCATCGCCAGACCCGAGATCGGGTCCGATTCTCGCTGGTAGACGTGGACCACGAGGTCCAGGACGGTCCAGCCCTCGCACAACGTCGGGGCGTCCGGGCCGGCGGCGAGGGCGGCCGAGCAGAATCCTTCACGTTCGGTGCGTGCGAAGCTGGTCATTGGTTCACAGTAGTCGCGCGCAACTCCGGAGGCCGCAGAGTGAGGAGCATCCGGGTGTTGCCCAATGTGTTGGGTTTCACGCGGTCGAGGTCCAGGAACTCGGCGGTGCCCTCGTCGTACGAGCGAAGCAGTTGGGTGAACACCTCCGGGGTGACCGGAGCCCCGTCGATCGGAGAGAAGCCGAACCGGGCGAAGAACTCGGTCTCGAACGTGAGGCAGAACACGCGTGACACGCCGACCCGTCGCGCTTCGTCGATCAGCCGAGCCACGACCATGGCGCCCACACCGAGCCCGCGCATCGACGGATCGACCGCCAACGTGCGGATCTCGGCCAGGTCCTCCCAGAACACGTGCAGGGCCCCGCAGCCGACGACCTGTTCGCCCTTTTCGGCGACCATGAACTGCTGCAGACCCTCGAAATAGGCCACGGGGTCCTTGGCGATGAGGATCCGCTCTTCGGCGTAGGGGGCGACCAGGGCCCGGATGTGCTTGACATCGCTCGTACGGGCGCGGCGAACGGTAACCGGCATGGGCTGCAGCGTAGGCCGGACCGACTGGGGGCGCTGGTCGAATCCGGGCGTCGGGACGGTGTATCACCGACGGCTGCTTCCGACTCGCATCTGAGGACGCGAGGGGAGAGTCGATGTCAGATCTGGCGATGACCGAAGCGATGCAGACCGCAGCAGGTGCGCGCCTCGCTGCTCCGCCCGCGCGGGACAAGCGGAGGACACGGTCCCCCGGCCTGGAGATCACCGCCGAAAGTCGGGACCTCAAGCGTGGCCCGCGGGCCGCCAAGGAGCGGATCAGGGAACTGGCCGACGCCGGGAACCTGGAGGGGCTGGTGGTGGCCCTGCGGGGGTACGTGGACCGGTTCGCCGACGATCCGGGCTTCCTGGGGTATGCCGCCGACGTGTTCTGGGAACTGGCGGACCTGCCGATCCTGGACGACCTGGACCGCGATCGCGGCCTGTCCCTGCTCGCGTGGGCGACGCTCCAGTGTGCTGTGGTTCCCGGCGCGACCGACGACCGGCAAGGGCTCGAGTTCGTGTCGCGCGTGGAGACGATGTGGCCGGTGAACCAGGCGTTCGAGCCGCCCGTCGGTTCCTACGAAGAGTTCGAGTTGGCCCTGGTGGAGTTCGGCCGGGCGGGCCCGAGGTCGGCCTTGGCTGCGGCCAGCTTGCTCACGGCCAACAGTCCGGCGGCTGCCCTGCACGTGCTCGACGGAGCGGATCCCGGTTTGGCGACCACGCTGGTACGGGCATCGGCTCATGGCGAGTTGGGGGAGTACGACCAGGCCGCGCGCGAGTTCGATCACATGGCGACGGCGTGGGCCCAGTCGCCGATGACGCTGTCGCTCGACGACCGGTTCCTGTGGGCGCGCACGATGGCCGAGGTCGGCCGATTCTGCGAGGCCGACGACGTCTGCCATGTGACATTGACGACGTTGGCTCTGGAGGCACAGGGGGTACGGCACGGGGCCCCGTCGGTCGAGGGTCTCGATCCCACCGGGCATTGGGCCCACGTGTTCAAGATCCTGGCGGCACGGCTGGCCCACCAGCAGGGCAGATTCGACGAAGGCTGGGCGTTGTACAGGGATGCCTCCGACGACGACACCGACTCTCCGGAGTTGAGGCGATCGGCGTTGCGGCTCCGTCTGGTCTTCGCCGACCGTGAGGCCGCGGCAGGGATCCTGCGTGACCTGGAGTCGTTGGCGCTGTCGGAGAAGACCACCGCCGCGCAGATGACGTTCGTCGAGGCGGCTCTGTGGGCGGCGGCTCACTGGGGTGCCGAATCGGGCAGCCGCGATCCGGACACGCAGTATCTGACGGGAGTCCGGCTCCGCGGTCAGGTCATGGCACGGGCCTTGTTGACCAAGGAAGCGGATTCCATGACGCCGGGCGAAAAGCTCCGCCTGGCCTTGATGGCGGGCGACGATCGCTCGGCTGAACTCATGGTCCGCGACCATGCCCCCAGTGACGGCGACGGATGGTCGTGGCGGGTGCTCGCCGCGGTGGTCGCCTTGCGCAGTGGTGACGACGAGCGGGCGGCCGAGCTCTTGGACGACGTGCTCGGCCTCCGCCGCCACGACATCGACATCCGGGTGCTGTCGGCGCAGGCCGAGTTGTTCTCCGAGCATCACAAGGCCGCACTTGCGGGAGCTCTGGGGTGCACCGAGTCGATGCCCGACCACATCCTCGCCCGGGTCGTCAAGGCCGAGGCGGAGTTCGAAACGGCGTTGGAGAAGCGAAGCGACGGCACCGAGAGCGCAGAGAACGCGCAATTGCTGATCCAGGCCGTGTCCGACTACCGCTGGGCCGTCGACGTCAACGCAGCGACCCGGCATCATCTCCAGACCGGCGCTCGGAGCGGCCCGGTCGGGTCGGAGCCACTCCCGCCCCGGCTGCACGAGGAGACCTGCCGACGCGGACTGCATGCCGCGATCCTGGCCCAGGAAGATCTCGACCGTCTGAGCCTGCGCGGCGACCGGGCACTTCGGCGTGACGCCGACGTGCTGCTCGGTCATTTGAGACGCGGCGCTCATCGATGCTGTGCCCGTTCCACCTCGGCGGTCCATCGCCTGCGGCACCTCTTCGACCAGGACGAGGCCGCTCGTCTGAGCCGCTTGCTGCAATCGCATCAGATGTACGTGTGGCGGGCGCGCCTGCAGAACGTCGGCATGGTGGTGTTGGGTGCGGTGGTCTCCTACCTCGGCCTCACCGACACACTGCCCGGCCCGAGTTCTGACACGATCCGGGCCACGGTCCTGGCGCTGGGTGTCCTGCTCATGTTGATGCCGTTCGCCCGGTCGTTGAAGATCGGTGCGGTGGAGCTTCAGCGACCCGAGATCGAGCGACCCGAGTTCGGCAGGTCCAAGGCGCTCAGGACCAGTTCCCTGCTGCAGCGGGGGTATCACCTCGGCGCGTTCGTGCTGCCGGCGCCACCTGAACAGTCCAGGACTCCGGTCCGCCAGTCGGTCGAGGCTGCCGTCGAGCGACCTGAGGTGGCGACGACTGGGGTGGCCGCGGCGGTCGTCCAAGCGGAGGCCCGCTGAGGCAGGTCGTGGCCGTACCCCCATGTTCGGTACGGCGGACGGCCCGGCCAGGTCGTCGTCGCCGTGCGGAACAATGTCACCCATGCCGAGTCAGACCCCGGGCGCCCTGCGCCCAGCCATCGTGCAGGACGCCACGAGCGGAGCCGTCCTCATGCTCGCCTGGATGGACGACGAAGCGCTGCAGCGCACGATCGACACACGGGCCGCCACGTACTGGTCGAGGTCGCGGGGCGAGTACTGGGTCAAGGGCGCGACGTCAGGTCACACGCAGCACGTCAGGGAGGTACGGCTGGACTGCGACGCCGACACGATCCTCCTGCGGGTCGACCAGGTCGGCCCGGCTTGCCACACGAACGCGCCGACGTGTTTCGACGCCGGTCCGGTGCTGCTGACCGACGAGGGGACGGCCTGATGCCCGCGATCCTCCCCGACCTGGACGGGTTCCGGTCACAGGCCGCGGGCGGTAGCCGGGTGATCTCGGTACGCGCGCGCGTCCAGGCCGACGGTCTCACCGCGGTCGGCCTGTACCACCACCTGTGCGGCCAGCGGGCGGGCACGTTCCTGCTCGAGTCGGCCGAGCAGGGCAGGTTCGGGCGGTGGTCGTTCGTCGGCGTCAACGCGTTGGCGCAGCTTTCCGCCGACCAGGGCAAGGCGGTCTGGTCCGGTCGACCGATCAGCGGTCTGCCGACCGACAGCGACCCTCTGGCCGCGTTGGCCGCGACGCTGGACACCCTCCACACGACCCCGGAGCCTGGCCTGCCGCCGTTCGTTTCGGGGATGGTCGGCTACCTGGGGTACGACGTCGTCCGCCGGTTGGAACGCCTGCCGGACACGTGCGTCGACGACCTGCAGATCCCCGAGCTCACCATGCTCCTCGTGGGCGACCTGGCCGCGTTCGACCATCACACCGGCGACGTGTGGTTGATCGCCAACGCGGTCAACTTCGACGACTCACCCGATCGACTGGAAGACGCCTACGCCGACGCTCATCGCCGAGTCGAGGCCCTCGTGGCGGCACTCGCCGAACCTCAGGCGCCCCTGCTGACCGAAGTCGTGACCGTCGACGAGGCACCGCTGGTGAGGCAGCGAACCTCGGAGGAGTTCCAGCAGATGGTCCGTGACTGCGTCGAAGAGATCCGGGCTGGGGAGGCGTTCCAGATCGTCCCCAGCCAACGGTTCGAACTGGCCACCGCCGCCGATCCCCTCGACGTGTACCGGGTGCTGCGCCGCGGAAACCCGAGCCCGTACCTGTTCCTCGTGAGGTTCGACGACTTCGCCGTCGTGGGTTCGAGCCCCGAGGCGCTCGTCACGGTCCGAGACGGCTGGGTCACGATCCACCCGATCGCCGGAACGAAGCCGCGCGGCCGTACCCCCGACGAGGATGCGGCCTACGAGGCCGACCTGCTCAGTGACGAGAAGGAAGCGGCCGAACACCTGATGCTGGTCGACCTCGGGCGCAACGACGTCGGCCGGGTCAGCGATCCCGGCACCGTCAAGGTCCACGAGTTCATGCGAGTCAGGCGCTACAGCCACGTCATGCATCTCGAAGCCGAAGTCACCGGTCGTCTGAGCCAGGGCCGGACGGCACTCGAAGCGACCCTCGCCGGTTTCCCGGCCGGCACATTGTCGGGGGCGCCGAAGGTCAGGGCCATGGAGATCATCGACACGCTGGAGAAGAGCCGCCGTGGCGTGTACGGCGGTGCCGTCGGCTACTTCGACTTCGCCGGCAATGCCGATACGGCGATCGCCATCCGGACCGCTCTGCTCAAGGGCGGTACGGCGTACGTGCAAGCCGGCTGCGGCGTGGTAGCCGACTCCGACCCGGCGACCGAGGACCAGGAGTGCGTCAACAAGGCCGCAGCCGTGTTGCGAGCCGTCCGCGGAGCAGAAACCTTGCGTCGGCTGGCCGACGGGACGTGACGAAACCCGGCTCGTCGGGAAGAATGGCCGCACCACGAGAGGAGCCACCTTCGATGAGCAGCCTGGCCAAGCCGTCGACCCAGACCGAGGCCTCCATGCGTCGTCAGACGCGGGAGTACCACCACGGCACGTCCCCGGCAGCATGGGTGGGGTCGATGACGGCCTTGCTCGGCTTCGTGGTCGGTTCGATCGGCTTCCTGCTGGGCAACCGCGGGGTGATCATCGCCGGGTTCGTCGTGGTCGGGATCGCTCTGATCGCGACGGTGATCTTGCGCTCACTGGGGTACGGCAACGTCATCGGCCACCACGAGGACGAGTCTTGACGGTTCTCGACGACATCGTCGCCGGAGTCCGGGCCGACCTGGCCGAGCGGAAGGGCACCGTCAGCCGTACCCACCTGGAGCGTGCGGTCGCCACCGCCGCTCCGGCGCTCGACCCGATGCCCCGATTCCGAGCCCCCGGTCTGTCGGTGATCGCCGAGGTCAAGCGTTCCTCGCCGTCCAAGGGACATTTGGCAACGATCCCCGAGCCCGCCGAACTCGCCCGTGCGTACCAGGCCGGTGGGGCTGCGGCGATCTCGGTGCTGACCGAGCAACGGCGGTTCAACGGGTCGCTGGCCGACCTCGACGCCGTACGTGCTGCCGTTTCGATCCCGGTGCTACGCAAGGACTTCATGGTCGACCCCTATCAAGTCTGGGAAGCCCGGGCCCACGGCGCCGACCTGATCCTGCTCATCGTCGCGGCGTTGGACGACGCCGGCCTGGCCGGGCTCAAGCGTGACGCCGAAGACCTGGGCATGACCTGCCTCGTCGAGGTGCACACCACCGACGAGATCGAGCGAGCGCTCGCCGTCGGGGCCACGTTGCTCGGCGTCAACAACCGCAACTTGAAGACGCTCGAGGTCGACACGGGCCAGTTCCCCAGGCTGGTCTCCGTGATCCCTGGCGACGTGGTGCGGGTCGCCGAGTCCGGCTTGCTCGTCGCCGCGGACGCCGCCGACGCCGCTCGCGCCGGTGCCGACGTCGTCTTGGTGGGTGAGGCTCTGGTGCGTGACCACGCTCCGGAGCAGGCAGTGGCGAGCATGATCGCGGCGGGTACAGTCGCGAGCACCCGCCCCTGACCCGCCGAGAGGACCTCATGTCGATCCGTCTACCCGACGCGTCGGGCCATTTCGAACGCTTCGGCGGCAGGTTCGTGCCCGAGGCGCTGTTCGCGGCGCTGACCGAACTGGAACGCGAATTCCGGGCAGCGCAGGCCGACCCGGCGTTCGCGGCCGAACTTGCGGGCCTGCTGCACGACTACGCCGGCCGACCCACCCCGCTGACCGAGGCCAAGCGATTCAGTGCCGAGTGCGGGAACGCGACGGTCGTCCTCAAGCGCGAGGACCTCAACCACACCGGGTCCCACAAGATCAACAACGTGCTCGGCCAGGCTCTGCTCACGCGACGCATGGGCAAGACCCGTGTCATCGCCGAGACCGGTGCCGGTCAGCACGGCGTCGCCACGGCGACAGCGGCAGCCCTGTTCGGGCTCGCCTGCACGGTCTACATGGGTGAGGTCGACACCCAACGGCAGGCCCTCAACGTCGCCCGCATGCAGTTGCTGGGGGCGGAAGTGATCGCGGTGCGCTCCGGGTCTCGCACGCTCAAGGACGCGATGAACGAAGCCATGCGCGACTGGGTCGCGAGCGTGGACACCACGCACTACCTGATCGGCACGGTGGGTGGCCCCCACCCGTTCCCCGAGATGGTCCGCGAGTTCCAGCGGGTGATTTCGGTCGAGGCCAAGGGGCAGGTGCTTCAGAGGTACGGCCGCCTTCCCGACGCGGTGCTGGCGTGCGTCGGCGGGGGGTCCAATGCGATGGGAATCTTCGCCGAGTTCGTCGGTGATCCGGACGTGGCGCTGATCGGGCTGGAAGCGGGCGGGGACGGATTCGACACCGGTCGTCATGCGGCGACGATCACCGAGGGCGACGTCGGGGTCCTGCACGGGATGCGCACCTACGTGCTGCAGACCGAAGACGGCCAGACCAGGGAATCCCACTCGATCTCGGCCGGTCTGGACTATCCCGGGGTCGGTCCGGAACATGCGTGGCTGGCGGCGACGGGGCGGGCTACGTACGAGCCGGTCACCGACGCAGAGGCGATGGACGCGTTCCGGCTGCTGAGCCGTACCGAAGGAATCATGCCTGCGATCGAAAGCGCCCATGCCGTGGCCGGAGCGATCCGGGTGGGCCGGCGGCTGGCCGAGACAGACCCTGACGCCCGTCCCTTGCTCCTGGTCAGCCTCTCGGGGCGCGGCGACAAGGACGTCGACACCGCGATCTCGTGGTTCGGGTTGGACGGCAGCGCCGACGCAACGACGGAGGACCAGGCATGAGTGCGGACGAGGGCCGTTCGGGTACGGCATTCGCGGCGGCCCGGAGCGAGGGTCGGGCAGCGCTGGTGGGGTACCTGCCGGTCGGGTACCCGGACGTGGCGACGTCGCTGCAGGCTTTGGTCGCTCTGACCGAGGGGACGACCGGCGTCGGGGTCGATGTGGTCGAGATCGGCCTGCCCTATTCGGATCCGGTCATGGACGGCGTGGCCATCCAGCGGGCCGGCACCGCTGCGTTGGAGCGGGGGGTCCGTACGAGGGACGTGTTCGCTGCGACCGAGGCCGTCGCAGCGACAGGAATCCCGGCGACGGTGATGACGTACTGGAACCTGGTCGAGCGGTACGGCGTGGATCGGTTCGCGCGCGATTTCGCCGCCGCGGGCGGGGCCGGGCTCATCACGCCTGACCTGACACCCGACGAGGCGGAGGAGTGGATCGCGGCGGCAGACGGGTACGGGCTGGATCGGATCTTCCTGATCTCGCCGTCGAGCTCCGACGAGCGGATCGTCTCGACGTTGGCCGCCTGTCGCGGCTGGGTGTACGCGACTTCGGTGATGGGCGTGACGGGCACGCGCGCGGGTACGTCGAACGCTGCCCCCGGGCTGGTGGCCCGCGCTCGGAAGGTCGCCGACGGGCTGCCGATCGGCGTGGGTCTGGGCGTGTCGAACGGAGACCAGGCCGCTGCCGTTGCGGGGTACGCCGACGGCGTGATCGTCGGGTCCGTGCTGGTCAAGGCGTTGTCGGCCGCCGAGGATGCCGGTCGGCCCGACGACCTGACGCGTGTGCGGGCCGTCGTCGACGACCTCGCAGCCGGAGTGAGGCGAGTGCCGTGACCCGGATCGGGACGGCTCTGCTGGCGGGGATCGTGCTGGCGGGGACTGTTCTCGCCGCCTCCGGATGCGCGCCTGCCACGCAGTCCACGTCCGCGTCCGGGCCCGTCGTCGTCTCGACCCTGTCGGCGGGGCCATACCGGGGTGCCGAACTCGACCCCACCAGGTCTTATGCGCTGCCCGACGTGACGTTGACCGACACGAGTGGGGTGCCGTACAACGTGCGGAGTGGGTCGGCCGCCCAGCCGGTGAGTCAGCCGGTCACGGTCATGTTCTTCGGGTACTCGAACTGCCCGGACGTGTGCACCGGGATTCTGGCCGACATCGCCGGCGCCATGAATAGGCTCACCGCCGACCAGCGGACCAAAGTCAGGGTCGTGCTGGTGACCACCGACCCGGCGCGGGACACACCGGCCCAGTTGAAGACGTACCTGTCGAGGATCGACCCCTCGTTCGTCGGCTTGACCGGTGACCTCGCCACCATCTCGGCCGCGGCGCGCAGTGTGGGGGTGCCGATCGAGGATGCCAAACAGTTGCCGAGTGGGGGGTACGAGGTGGTCCACGGCACTCAGGTGATCGGCTTCGCGCGCAACCAGGCCGTGGTCGTCTGGACCTACCCGACAGCAGTCGGCGACCTCCGCGCAGACATCGAGACTCTGCTGGCCAAGCAGAGCTGACAGGGAGAAACGCATGGCAACCAAGAAGAGACCAACCTCGGGAGCGCCGTCGGGTGCTCGGGCGCGGTTGATCGCCGAGCGTGAGGCGCGGGCCGCCGCCGAGCGGTCGAAGCGCCGGATGATCGGGGCGCTGGTAGCGGCGGTCGTGCTGGTGCTCGTGATCGGGATCGGGGTGTACGGCTGGTGGCAGAGCAACAAGGCGCCGACCGCGGCAGCACCGACCGGTGCCGGGTCGTCGGTCGCAGCATCCGGCGCCGCAGGGTCCGCTGCGCCGTCGGGCGGGGCCGCGTCGGTCGCGCCGGTCGCGATCGCGGCGGTGGTCATCGCCGCGGACAAGGGGGTACGGATCGGTGCCGCCGATGCCCCCAACGTGGTGTCGATCTACCTGGACTTCCACTGCTCCCATTGCGGTGAGTTCGAGGACCAGTACGGGCCGACTCTGCGCGCCCTCAACGACTCGGGGCGGGTCACGCTCGACATTTGGCCGCTCGGCTTCTTGAGTGAGGGCAGCAAGTCGGCGTCGAACGCATTTGCGTGCGCTGCCGAACGCGACCCGCGGTTCGCCCGCGACCTGCACGATGGCTTCTTCGCCAACATGCCGCTCAAGTGGAGCGACGACCAGATTCTCTCACTGGCCAAGCAGATTCGGCCCACCCTGCCTGATGGGTTCGAGACCTGCGTGACGAGCAAGCCTCATCTCGACTGGGTCACGAATAACTTCGAATTGGCGCGGGTCGGCCCGGCCGCCAAGGGGACACCGACCGTGTATCTCAACGGCCAGGAATTGGCGTTGGCCACTCTCACGCCTGACACACTCGTCGGGATGCTCAAGTGACGCCGTGGTTCATTCCCAGCCCTCCGCAGGGCACCTGGTATCTCGGGCCCGTTCCGATTCGCGCGTACGCCCTGTGCATCCTGACCGGCATCGTCATCGGCTGGTGGTGGACCGGTAGGCGTTGGAAGGCGAGGGGTGGACGTACGGAGACACTGGAAGGGATTCTCGGCTGGGCTGTGGTCGCGGGTGTGATCGGTGCCCGGCTCTACCACGTGATCACCGACTACCAGTTGTACTTCGGCCCCGGCCGCGACTGGACGGGCATCTTCAGGATCTGGGAAGGCGGTCTCGGGATCTGGGGGGCCGTCGCGCTGGGTGCGCTCGCGGCCTGGTGGAGATGTCGCAAGGCTGGCGTGTCGTTCGCCGCTTTGGCGGACTGTGTGGTTCCCGGCTTGTTGATCGCGCAGGGCCTCGGCCGGTTGGGGAACTGGTTCAACCAGGAGTTGTACGGCCGCCCCACCACACTGCCCTGGGCCTTGGAGATCGACCCGGCGCATCGGTTGGCCGGGTACGAACAGGTGGCCACGTACCATCCGACGTTCCTGTACGAGCTGCTCTGGACCTTCGCGTGCGCCGGGATTCTGGTCTGGGCCGAACGCCGGTGGTCACTCGGCCGGGGCAAGTTGTTCGCGCTCTACATCGTGAGCTACACCCTGGGCCGCTTCTGGATCGAAGCCCTGCGGATCGACACCGTCAACACGATTGGCGGCTTCCGGCTGAACAACTACACCTCGGCCATCGTGTTCGTGCTGGGTGTCGGGTTGTTCGTGTGGTTGTCGAAGAATCGTCCCGGTCGGAGCCCCGAACCCCTCGAACCAGAGCGTGAGCCCGTCATCGTCGACGAATCGGAGTAGCGGGCCACCCCACCGTACCGAACGACGGCTGAGAGGGGCCTCGCTGCGAATAATCGCAGCGAGGCCCCTCTCAGCCGTCGTTCGGTACATCACCACCCGTGAGCAACCCAGTGTCAGGCCATCCACCACTGACGGGAATGGAGTTCCTGCAGTGATTCGCGTGCTCCGGGACGGGGAGGGAGGTCGTGTCGCCGCGTCTTGAGGACGGCACTCAACATACGTCTGGTGTTCGCCCAGTCGAGAAAGATCTGCTCCCACGTCAACCTGATCACGGTGTAGCCGAGGCTCCTGGCACGGAGGTCCCGCTGCCTGTCCCGCCGGTAGTCGTCAGACGAGGTGTGATGTCGCGCGCTGTCGCATTCGACAATCAGGGAGCGCCCCACCAGCAGGTCGACCCGGCCTATGCCGTCGATCGTCACCTGTGCTCGAACGCGGACACCCATCCGCTGCAGAGACAATCGGGGACGGGTCTCGTTCCCACCTTCCGAACGCTCGCTGAAGTGTCGATAGACGCCGATCTTGCAAGCCGGGACATCGGCCAGCAAGGCACGCACCGCGCTGTACGGAAGGCGTTCCAGTCGGGCCGCAGACTCGAGCACGATGAGTCCGGTCTCGGCGGAATGAAACGTCATCACCTGGTGGACGCAGTCGGCGATCGACGCGGTGCCAGGATCGACGCACCCGCTCACCGTGTGGCGCACGACGTCGTCGGGGATTGCTACCCCATGCAGGTTCCGAGAACGAACGATATGGAGTCTTCCGTTCGGCGGCACCCACAGCCCGTGGTTTTTGGCCGCACTGAGACAACCGACTTGCGCACCGAGGGTGGCGGCCCGGATTTCGTCGGCCGGGGTGTCGGCCAGCGCGTACAACCCACGTCTCACGGGAAGCAGGCGCCCAGCATCCAGGAGGCGATCGATGCTGCGCCGCGATATGCCGTCGGACAGGAGTCGTGCCCGTGAGAGGAAGCGACCGGGGTGAACTGAGCTACTCATGCTCAGACCATGGGCCGTGGCCTCCGGAATCGTCACTCATCCACAGGCATCCTCGGCCGAGGGTTCGCGACACCGACGGATGTGTACAACCAGGTCCGTGACGCAAGGTTTCCTCCGCGGTACTGGCACGAACGACGGCTGAAACGGGCCTCACTGCGATTATTCGCAGTGAGGCCCGCTTCTGCCGTCGTTTGGTACGGGGTGGGTCCGGTGGCGACCGA
>JBDHZQ010000074.1:0-12813 GCA_039811945.1 Propionibacteriaceae bacterium | reverse complement strand
GACACGACCTGGGTGTACGGGGCGACCGGCAGCGGCGCGTCGGGGTCGCCGCCCTGGGCGGCGACCATGCGGCGCCAGACGTCCATCGCCGAGCCGTTGCGCAGCCCCTCCGCCGGATCGACGTCAGGTTTCCCAGCCATGGCGAGCATTTCTCGGGCCAATGCGACGGTCAGTTCGACGATATCGGCCGGCCCGCCGCCGGCCAGCACCTCGACCGATTCCCGTACCTCCAAAGCGTTGCCGACGGTCAACCCCAGGGGCGTGTTCATGTCGGTGAGCAGGGCCGTCGTGGGTAGGCCGGCGTCATTGCCGAGGTCGACCATCGTGCGGGCCAGCGCCCGCGCGTCGCTTTCGTCGGTCATGAACGCCCCGGACCCGGTCTTGACGTCGAGGACCAGTGATCCGGATCCCTCGGCGATCTTCTTGCTCATGATCGAACTTGCGATCAGCGGGATGCACTCGACGGTCGAAGTGGTGTCGCGCAGGGCGTACAGCTTCTTGTCGGCCGGAGCCAAGCCAGAACCAGCGGCACAGATGACCCCGCCCACGTCACGCAGGATCGCCATCATCTCGTCGTTGCCGAGGTTGGCCCGCCATCCGCTGATCGATTCCATCTTGTCCAGCGTTCCCCCGGTGTGCCCGAGGCCACGGCCGGAGAGCTGAGGCACCCGTACGCCGTACGCCGCCACGAGCGGCACCAGAGGAAGGGTGATCTTGTCACCCACACCGCCCGTCGAGTGCTTGTCGGAGCTAGGCCCCAGCACTGTGAAGTCCATCCGCTCCCCCGAGGCGATCATCGCCGCGGTCCACCGCGCAATCTCTTCCCGACTCATCCCGTTGAGGAAGATCGCCATGGCGAGCGCGGACATCTGCTCGTCGGCGACGACGCCGCGGGTATAGGCGTCGATCGTCCAGTCGATCTGGGCGGGACTCAGCGAGCCGCCGTCGCGCTTGGACCGGATCACATCGACCGCATCGAAGGGTTCGACCATGACGCGACACTACCTCAACCACCAGCCGGCCAACAGTCGAAGTTGGGATCGTTCCCCTATCCGTTCTCGTGACGGGTGCGCTGGAACTGCACGTCGTATACCCCTTCGATGACGGCTAGCTCGCGGACAAGGTCGGTGATCGACTGACCGAGCATGTGCAGATCGAATCGCACCCGTTGTCGGGGCTCCCCGTCGGGGCCCGCCTCGGCCCTCACCACGGCCAGGTTGTCAACCGCTGTGCCGTGCGCCCCGATCATCGTCATGACGTCGCGCAGGATGCCACGCCCGTCGGCATACACGACCGTCAACGTCTGATGCGATTGACGCGAATGCGGCAGAACCCGCTGGAACGGTCGTACGGCGAACATCACGACCAGGTAGAGAATCGTCGCCGTCACCGCGAGATCGACGACCCCGGCGCCACACGCCATCCCGACCGCGGCCACGAACCAGATGCTCGCCGCCGTAGTCAAACCACGAACCGCGTCCCTGCCTACGAAGATCAGGCCCGCCCCCAGGAAACCAATTCCGGAGACGATCTGGGCGGCGACTCGCGATCCGTCGACATTGGTCACCGCCAGCCCCGGCAGCAACCACGCCCCGTGCCGCGAGACCACGGTGAACAACGACGACCCCAGCCCGACCAAGGCGCACGTTCGCATCCCGGCGGGCTTCTCGTTGAACTCGCGCTCCATGCCGATGAGGACCGCCAGCCCGACGCCCACGGCCATCTCGACCAGAGCCTGCCAATGAATCATGTCTTGCTCATCGCTGACAGTCACCCTCTCGACACGCATCGTTCACTTCCGCACGTGGACACGTCCACCCCAGACGGTTACCCTACTAGTGGGAACGTTCCACATTGAGTCTGAACTTTCCGAAAAGGGGGTCTCGTGGCGAAGCCCGCCGCAGGTCGTCAGCGGACCTACCGCTGGGCCTATCTGTTCCTCTCCCCGACGATCGGGATCATGCTGCTGTTCGACTACTGGCCGCTGGTCTCGACGATCAACCTGAGCATGCAGACCACCGACTTGTTCGGCCGGCCGGCTGGTTTCGTCGGCGCCGAGAACTACACGAAGATGCTCACCCAGCCCGAGTTCGGGCGCACGCTCTTCGTGACGCTGCTCTTCACGGTGTTCACGGTCGCGGCCAAACTGGTCGTGGGCCTGGCCATCGCCTTGCCCCTGTCGAGCCGGCTCGCTGGATCACGTCTGGTCCGACCACTGGTGCTGATTCCGATGGCCTTCTCGGTCGCGATCGCGTCGGTGGTCTTCAAGACGATGTTCCTTCCGCGGTCGGGCACGATCGACATGTTCCTGTCCCTGTTCGGGATTCAAGGGCCCTCCTGGCTGACAGATCCCAAGTGGGCGATGGTCTCGGTGGTCATCGTGGACACCTGGGTCAGTCTCGGGATGGTGATTCTGCTGCTGCTGGCCGCGCTCGACAACGTCCCGGTGTCGGTGCTCGAAGCAGCAGACATCGACGGGGTGGGCCCATGGTCACGGATCACCAGCATCCAGGTCCCACTCATCACGCCGACCGTGTTCTTCCTCGTCGTGACGCAGTCGATCTCAGCCCTGCGTGAGTTCACGCTCCTCAACATCCTCACCAAAGGCGGACCCGACGGCGCGACGACCACGCTCACCTTCGACCTCTACCAGAAAGCGTTCGCGTCGAACGCCGACTACGGGGCGTCGACGTCCCGAGGCGTCATGCTGATGGTGATCGTCGGCCTCTTCTCCTGGCTCCAGTTCCGTGTCGAGAAGTGGGTGAACTACTGATGTCGGCTCCCGCTACACGCAGGGCGACCAAGACCGCCTTGTGGGTCTACATCGCAATCGTGCTGATCTTCGTGATCGCCCCGGTGTGGTACGCCCTCACCGGCTCTGTCCGTGGCGCCAACCCGAGCAACTTGCTCGAACACTTCTGGCCGACTGCGTTCACGATGGACAACTTCGCCGCCGCCCTCCGACGGATTCCACTCGAGCGGCAACTGGTCAACACCGTGCTGGTGACCGTGTTCCAGACCGCCTGTCAGGTGGTGACAGCGATCCTCGCCGCCGCAGCACTGGTCTTCGGTCGGCTGAAGCACCCGAACTGGGTGTTCGGGTTCATCATGCTGACGATGATGATCCCGTCGGAGGGCATCGTCGTCGCGAAATTCCTCCTGATCAACGACCTGGGTCTGTTCGACACGATCGTCGCGGTATTCATCCCGTTCGCAGCGATGGCGTTCCCGACCTTCCTGCTGAGGCAGGCGTTCCTGTCCTTCCCCACCGAAGTGCGAGAAGCCGCGATGCTCGACGGCGTCGGCCCAGTGCAGTTCGTGTGGCGATTCCTCGTCCCGCTGTGCAAGCCGACCGTCTACGCGGTCATCGTGACCAGCGCCATTGCTGCGTGGAACGGCTACCTGTGGCCGTTGCTCGTGACCGACCAGCGGGCTCGCACCGTGCAGGTCGGCATCGCCCAATTGTCCGACGCGGAGAGCACCGACGTCGGAGTCGTCCTCGCCGGCCTGACCCTGGTGTCGATCCCTCTGATCGCACTGGTGCTGGCCGGACAGAAATTCCTCACCCGCGGTCTCACCGAAGGAGCCAACAAATGAAGCGCAGACCGTTCCTCGCCCTGGCGGCAGCTGCCGCCCTCCTCGCCGGAGGTTGTTCCTCCAGCGCGTCCCCCGCCTCCGGCGGACTCGTGGAGTTGACGTTCTGGCATTCGGCCTCGGGTGCTGCTGCCCAGGTCGTCGACAAGGCCGTGGCCGACTTCAACACCAAGCACGACGGCAAGATCAAGGTCACGGGTACCTACCAGGGCACGTACGACGATGCCATCACCAAGCTCGCCAGTGCGGTGCAAGCCAAGAACACGCCCGACCTGATGCAGGTCAACGACGTCAACACCCAGTACATGATCGACACCAAGCTGACGGTGTCGGCCGACGACCTCAACAAGGTCACCAAGCTGGTCGACTTCGCCAACTTTGCCCCGCTCGTCGGCACGTACTACACGATCGGGGGCACGATGCGTTCGGTCCCGTTCCAGACGTCTCAGCCTGCGCTCTTCATGAACCCCGACCTCGTCAAAGCGGCCGGACTCGACGCGACCAAGCCGCCGACCACGTTCGCTCAGACCTTCGAGTGGGCGACGAAGATCAACGCCGCTACCGGCAAGGGCGGGTTCGTGTTCCACATCAACCCGTGGTGGGTCGAGCAGATGACCGCGTCGGCAGGCATCGTCTACTGCACCCCTGACAACGGGGTCGGGTCCTCGCCTGCGACCAAGGTCGTTCTCACCGACCCCAAGCAGGTCGCGCAATGGACCGCGGTCCAGGCGCTCTACAAGTCCAAAGGGGCCGTCAATGTCGGTGGTGACGGAAACGCTGCGCAGACCTCCTTCTCCAACGGCGACGCCGGGATTCTGCTCGCGTCGAGCTCAGTGCTCGGCAACGTGACCAAGGCCGCGAAGTTCACCCCGGTGCTGGCCCCGATGCCGCTCGACGATGCCCAGGGCGGTGCCGTACCCGGAGGAAACTCGGTCTGGGTCCTCGGCAAGGACGCCAAGGGCGCCAAGGAGCAGGCGGCGTGGGCGTTCGCGGCCTACTTGGCCAGCGACGAGGTGCAGAGCAACTCGTTCACGACGTCGGGCTATCTGCCGAACTCGAAGAGTGCCGCCACGAGCCTGGCGTCGAATGCCAACCCGGCCCAGAAGGTACTGCTGACCCAACTCGCCGGTGGGGCTGATTCGGCCGCGGCTGCCGGGTGCCATTCCGGTGCGCTGCAGCCGATCCGCACCGAACTGCAGAAGGCGATGGAGTCGGTGCTCGTGAGTGGCGCTGACGTCACCACCACCTTCAAGTCGGTCGAGGACAAGTCACCGACCCTGATCAGCGACTACAACAAGCGAGTCGGCAAGTGACCACGACGCTCGAGTCGACGTCACTGGTGGGGACCGACTCCGGTCCCCACCGGTACGGCGTGTTCCTGCGGCCCTCGCCAGCGCTGATCGAAGAGTCGCTGCGGGCCTACTCCATCGTCAGCGATCAGTACGGCTTCACCGCGGCCAAGGCGTACCCACCGCACGTCACCCTGGTCGGGTCGATCGCTCTGTCGGTACCCGAGCCGGTCTTCGTGGACGTGCTCGAGGCGGTGATCGCCGATTACTCCCCCCTTCCCCTGGTCAACGAAGGGATCCAACAGGCCGACAACCACTCGATCGGCTATCGCATCCGAACCCAGCCCGGGGCGACCCAGAGCCTCGCGGACCTGATGGGATCGGTGCTTCGCGCGGTTCGACCGATCCGGGTCTTCCCACCGACGGACCGCACCACGGCGCAACGACTCCGGGATGCGCCCGAGACCTTCGATGCCCATCTCTCCTTGATAGGCCATGACGGCATCGACAACCCAGACGCGGCCGACGAGTGCTTCGACGTGCTCGCTGAACTGGGGATCGGGCGGCCGTCGATCTGGACCGGAGACGTCGTCACCGCGTTCCGGTTCACCTCCGAGGACTGGACGGACCGCTACTGGGACACCATGACCTGGTCGATCCTCAAGACGTGGAAGCTGCGATGACGTCGAGCGCCGTTCTGTTCGACATCGGCGGGGTCGTGGTGACCGACGGTCCCGACCTGGCCCGCGTCGCCCAGTCGCTCGGCCTCCCCGAAGACTCGGACAACGTCGAGCGGGTGGGTCGCGCGGTCTGGGCTGAACGCGATCGGTACGACCTCGACCTCTCGGACGCCGACTACTGGACGGCGGTCGCCGCGAGGGCGGGAGCCGTACCCCCCACGCCGGCGACGATCGCCGATCTGACAGCCGCAGACGTCGCTCGGTGGAGCCGTCCACGCGCGGACGTCGTCAGGCTGATCGACGACCTCGTCCAGGCCGATGTGCCGCTCGGGGTGCTCTCCAATGCTCCGCGATCGTTCGTACGTGGATTCACCGGACAAGCCTGGACGAACGTGTTCCGATGCACGACGTTCTCCTGCAACACCGGGGTCGCCAAGCCGGACCCGAGGTCGTACGAAGCCGCTGTCTCGTGCTTCGGCATCCCCGCCCGCGACGTGATCTTCTTCGACGACCGGAGCGGCAACGTCGAGGCGGGGCGACGAGCGGGCTTGGACGCACGGCTCTGGCACGGCGTCACCGACGCCCGAGCGGTGCTGATCGACCGTGGCATCCTCACCCAAGGCTGAACTCGCGCGCTGGTGAGCCCAAGACGGGACGCGCCCCGGAGCGCCGACCAGTAGATTGACGGCCAGTCAGTGCGACCCAGGAGTCCCCATGAGCGACGTGAACGCCACCATCAGCAGCGCGTACCGGCAAATCCTCGACGTCATCTCGACGGTCGAACCGCGGATCGCCGATGCGGCCAGGCAGGAACTCACCGACCAACGGGCCTCTCTCAAGCTCATCGCGAGCGAAAACTACGCCTCGCTGCCGGTGCTGCTGTCGATGGGCACCTGGCTCAGCGACAAGTACGCCGAAGGCACGATCGGGCACCGTTTCTACGCCGGTTGCCAGAACGTCGACACGGTGGAGACGGTGGCGGCCGAGCACGCACGGGCGTTGTTCGGCGCCGAGTACGCCTACGTGCAGCCCCACTCCGGGATCGACGCGAACCTCGTGGCGTACTGGGCGATCCTCCACAACCGCATCGAGAGCCCGACCCTGGAGCGGCTCGGCGCGAAGACGGTGAACGATCTGTCCGAACAGGATTGGGAGGATCTGCGTCGGGTCTTCAACTCCCAGCGCGTCATGGGTATGTCGCTCGACGCTGGTGGTCATCTGACCCACGGGTTCCGCCACAACATCTCCGGCAAGATGTTCCACCAGCGGTCGTACGGCACCGACCCCGAAACCCAGCTCATCGACTACGCCGCGCTCGCGGCAGCGGCTCGGGAGTTCAAGCCGTTGATCCTGGTCTCGGGCTACTCGGCGTACCCACGCCGGATCAACTTCGCGACCATGCGCGAGATCGCCGACGACGTGGGCGCGGTGCTGTTCGTCGACATGGCCCACTTCGCCGGGCTCGTGGCGGGCAAAGTGTTCACCGGTGACGAGGATCCGGTTCCGTTCGCCGACGTCGTCGCGTCGACCACGCACAAGTCGTTGCGCGGCCCGCGCGGCGGTTTCGTGCTGGCCAAGACGGAGTTCGCCGATTCGGTCGACAAGGGGTGCCCGATGGTGCTGGGCGGCCCGCTCAGCCACATCATGGCGGCCAAGGCGGTGGCGTTCGCCGAGGCCCGGACCGACGCGTTCAAGTCCTACGCCCAGGCCGTCGCGGACAACGCTCAGACCCTCGCCGAGGCGCTCACTCAGCGCAAGGTACGGCTCGTCACCGGTGGTACGGACAACCACATCGTGCTCGTCGACGTGCGTGACTACGGTCTCACCGGCCGGCAGGCCGAGTCGGCGCTGCTCGACGCGGGCGTGGTCACCAACCGCAACTCCGTACCGCAAGATCCGAACGGTGCTTGGTATACGACAGGGGTACGGCTCGGCACCCCCGCTCTCACGTCGCGTGGTTTCGGCGCCGACGACTTCGTGGTCGTGGCCGATCTGATCGCCGACGTGCTGGAGGCGACGATCGCTGCTCCGTTGAAGTCTGGGGCCCCCGGCAAAGCGAAGTACATCCTCGACTCCTCGGTCGCCGAGCGCGTCAAGAGCCGCGCAGCCGAGCTGCTGGAGGCCAACCCGCTCTACCCGGGTCTGGAGTTGTAGGCGACAGGGCCGTCGGAGTTCACCCTGGTCACGGCCCCGCGCCGGCTTGGTGCAGGGCACTCAGGTCATGTCAGCGGGTACGACCCACCCGTCGAAGTCGTCGGCACTGACGTACCCCAGCGCCACGGCTGCGTCACGCAAGCCGGTGCCCTCGTGATGGGCCTTCTTGGCGATCTCGGCAGCCTTGTCGTACCCGATGTGCGGGCTGAGCGCAGTCACCAACATGAGGCTGTCGGCCAGATGCGCGGCGACCACGTCGCGCCGAGGTTCGATGCCGACCGCACAGTGCCGCGCGAACGAGACCATGCCGTCGGAAAGCAGGCGGATGCTTTCCAGCACCGCGTGGACCATCACGGGCTTGAACACGTTGAGCTGGAAATTCCCTTGTGACGCTGCGAATCCAACGGTGGCATCGTTGCCGTACACGCGGGTGACGACCATCGTCAGCGCCTCCGCCTGGGTGGGATTCACCTTGCCCGGCATGATCGAGCTGCCCGGTTCGTTCTCGGGAATCGAAGTCTCGCCCAGACCGCTGCGCGGCCCCGACGCCGACCAGCGCACGTCGTTGGCGATCTTCATGAGGGCACCGGCCAAGGTCCGCAGCGTGCCGCTCAGGGTGGCCAAGGCGTCGTGGGCGCTCAGTGCGGCGAACAGGTCACCGGCCTGCCGGAAGGGCACCCCCGTCAACTCTGAGAGGATCGCGGCCGTCCTTGCCCCGAACTCGGGGTGGGCTCCCAGACCGGTGCCCACTGCCGTACCTCCGATCGCCAACCCGTGGAGTCCCTCCTCGGCCTGGGTCACGGCTTCGATCGCCGACTCGATCTGGGCGATCCAGCCCCCGATCTCTTGGCCGAAGGTGACGGGGGTGGCGTCCTGGAGGTGGGTACGGCCGACCTTCACCACGTCACCGAACGCCTCCCGCCGCTGGGAGAACGCCTCCTCGAGTTCGGCGGCTGCGGGATAGAGGCGCTCCCGAAGTTCCAGCACGACCGCCACGTACATGGCCGTCGGGAACGTGTCGTTGCTCGACTGGCCCAGGTTCACGTGGTCGTTGGGATGGACGGGCTTCTTGCTGCCCATGGCACCGCCCGCCAACTCGATCGCGCGGTTCGAGATCACTTCGTTCGCGTTCATGTTCGACTGGGTGCCGGAACCTGTCTGGAAGACGACCAGGGGGAACTGCTCGTCCAAGGCGCCGTCGACGACCTCGCTCGCAGCCCGTTCGATCGGCTCGGCGAGCGCTTCGGGGAGTGTCCCCAACTCGGCGTTCGCCCTAGCCGCAGCGAGTTTGAGCAAGCCCAGACCTCGGATGATCGGCCGCCCCCAGACGAACCTGTCCCGGCCGATGTCGAAATGCTCCAGCGAGCGCTGGGTCTGGGCTCCCCAGTAGCGGTTCGCCGGCACCTCGATGGGGCCGAAACTGTCGGATTCCGTCCGTGTCGTCATCTCGCCACGGTAGTCACGCCTCGGACGGAACTGAAGGCGCAAAGACCGGCAGAGCCGTACCCCCAGGGAAACGCTGATCAGCGCTCCCTATCGGCCGAGGACGTTGCCCCCGTTGACGCCGAGGATCTGACCTGTGGTCCAGCCCGCTGCGGGCGACAGGAGGTACGCCACTGCCTCCGCCACCTCAAGCGCCGTGCCAGGTCGGCCCATCGGGATCTGTCCCACCCGGTCGGCGACGATCGACGGATCTTTCGTGATCCGGGGCTGCCAGAAGTCGGTCTCGGGGATGAATCCCGGAGAGACACAGTTGACCGTGATTCCGTCTCTCGCGACCCGGCCTGCCATCCACCACATCCAGCCGTGGACGGCTGCCTTGGCGCCGCCGTAGGAACCTGACCCTCGAATCCCAGCGATGGACGAGATTGCGACGATTCGTCCGGCGCGCTTCGCGATCTGCGGAAGCAGCGCTTCGGCGGTCAGAACCGTCGTCAAGACGTTGGTCTCGTAATTGCCCCGCCACTCCGACGCCACCTTGGCCAGATCGTCACCGGCGCCGGACACATTGCCGCCCGCGGCCAGCACCAATCCCTCGATCGGATCACCCGCGAGGTCGTCGGCCAGCGCGCGTACGGCTTCTGCGTCGGTCAGGTCACACGAGTGGGCCGTCGCTTCTTCAGCGCCCGCCTCGACGAGTTCGGCAGCTGCTCTCTGCAGAACGTCGGCCCGGCGGCCGACCAGGTGCAGTCGAGGCTTCTCGCCGACCAGCCGCTGGGCGCTGGCGAACCCGAGCCCGGTGCCCCCACCGGTCACCACGATCCGTCGACCCACGGGAGTCATCTCGCGAACAGTCGCCCGCGGACCGTGTTGACGAACGTGTCCAGGGCGGCAGGCAGTTCCGCCAGGTGCCAGTCGGCCGGAGCGTGATACCAGCTCAAGTCCTCGGGATCGGGATCGGCGTCGTTGTCGGCCTCCGCAAGAACGGCGAGCCAGCGCTCCCAGCCGCCGAGCACCACGGCGTACGGCAGAATCCGCGAGACCACTTCGTATTCACGCCCGGCCGGCAACTGGTTGGTCGGCTGGGTGTCGAGTTGCACCGACAACGCGCGGAGGCCGGCCAAGAGGGCCGCTCCCGACTCGGTGCGGGCCGGCATCTCCTGGGCGACGAAGAGCAGCCCCAGGGCGAGGCCGAGGAGAGCGAGACCGAGCAAGCCGTACGTGGTGAAGATGACGAGTAGGACGGCAGCCACCGCGGCGGCCGCGATGCCGATCCAGCCCCACGAGGCCCAGCCACTGCGCACGCGGTCAGGCCGGTGCTTGTACCAACCCCGCTCCACGATCTCTTCGTACAGGTCGGACTGCACTTCACGCACTGCGGGTACAACATTCGCCGCGAGCTCCGAAACCTTGGTGCTCTGGCCTTCGGGTGCCACGGCCTCCAGGAGCCGCTTCTCGAACGGCGCCGGTTCGTCTCCACCGGCCTTCCGGGTCAGTGTCCAGTCGGCGAATCCACGGGATTCCCGCGGCAATTGGGTGATCAGCAGGTGACCTCGAACGGCCAAGTCGAGCAGCGTGCCGACGATGTCGACCGGATCGACATGCTCGTCGGCCACCGTGCCGACATGGCCTGGCCTCACCGCGTCATCGACCACGAAGTCCGCCTCCCCAGGGCCGACCGGCCGGAACTCGGCCACCAGCGTGGGGCGAGCTGCCACGGCGTCACGCCCGGTGCGCCGGTGCATCGTCCACAACGCGAGGCCGCCGACCAGCAGGGCGCCCAGCGTGGCGAGCAACTGCGGCCAGCCAGGGGTGAAAGCTCGGTCGAGCGACCAGCGGTACGACTTATGCTCCGTCACCGGAACGGCGCCCTTGTCGAACAGCATGCCGACCGACACCACTTCGCCGGCGCCGCGGGGTCCGTCGGTGAACTCCAGATCCATGGAGTCGTGAGTTCCGCCCGAGTACATCTGGCAGGTCTGGGTCGCCGAAGGCGGACCCGACACGCACTGGTAGTCCGTCGCGATCACCCGCGAACTGACCTTGCCGCTCACCTCGCCGACGGCAATGTTGAATCCTTGCAGCACCCGCCACCCGAACTGCACGCTCCCGTCGCGCCGGGCGATCGTGGTGCCGTCGACGGTGTAGGAGTAGACGATCGGCCCGCTCAGCCCGGCAGTGTTGACGCTGACGACTTTGTATCCGTCCTTGTCCGAGACGGACGCGCCGAGGTCCTTGCCACCAGAGGTCACGGTGAGATCGGAGATCGTGTACGTGTACACGACGCCGTCGTCGCCGTTGAGGAACGTGGCCAGCCGGTGTTCGACCGTCGCAGGCGGGGTCGCACCCAGCGTCAGCGTTCCTGTCACTTTGAGCATCCCGGTCTCGGTCAGACTCGCTGCGACCACATACGTCTGCGCCGAGTCGTCGGCCCTGGCCGGTGCCGCGGTGAACACCAGCGTGGCCAGGGCAAAGACAGCGGCCACGAACCAGACGAGAGTGCGCCTGACCATAACGACCTCCGAAGTGCGAGGGGTTACGACGCCGGATGGGCGACAGGCGCGATCCTATCGGCCAGCAGGGACAAAGCCCGCGATTCGCGGGCACGGCGGCTCGCACACCTCTCTCACCCGCGACCTGAGGCGGTTACCCTGTGCTCGTGACACAGAACCCTCAAGGCTGGCAGCGGCCGAGCCAAGCGCCGTGGCAAGGATTCGGCGGCATCCAGCAGCCGGGTTGGCGTCAGCCAGGGGCCTGGGCTCCCCCGAGTCAGCCGGGCTGGGGCGCGCCCTCTCAGCCCGGCGGGTACGGCGCGCCGAGTGGGTACGGCCCCCCGGCCCAGTTGGGCAGCCAACCTCAGTACGGCTCCCCCGGCCCCTTCGCTCCACCCCCGGCGCCCAAACGTGGCGGCTTGGGCAAGGTGATCCTGCTTGCGGGCGGATTCGTGCTCCTGGCAGTCGTCGGTCTGGCCCTGATGTCGTTCCTGTCCAACACCGGCTCGGCACCGACGGCAGGCGGGTACGTCAACGAGTCGTACAAGCCACCGCCTCCGAACCTGAACCCACCTCCGCTGCCTGATGTCACGACGGTGTCGCAAGCCGAGGACCTGATCACCAACAACACGTTCTACGGTCAGGCGGTGCCGGGGCCGACTCGGTGCCAGATCACCGCCATCGACCTCACGACGGCCTCGACGACAGAGCTCGAGACCCACATGAACGACCTGGTCGCCTGTCTCATGCGCGTCTGGGACGGACCTGTCACCGCCGCCGGGTATCAGATGCCGCGACCGCCGGTCAGCGTGTACACCACCGCGATCACGACTTCGTGCGGCAAGTTGCCGACGAAGAACGCCGTCTATTGCCGGGCGAACCAGCAGATCTACTACGCCAAGGACTTGCCCGCGGTGCTGCCGGCATCGATCCGCCAGTCCCGCTTCGTCGTCGAGATGGTCGTCGCCCACGAGTTCGGCCACGCGATCCAGGCACGCACCGGGATCCTCGTTTCGTTCACGGGCCTGGAGAACATGGCCAAGACCGAACCCGAGGCCAACGAAATGTCGCGTCGCGGGGAGATGCAGGCCGACTGCTTCGCAGGTCTCTTCCTCAGGTCGGTGTCCCAATCTGCCGGTATGACCCAGGCTGAACGCACCAAAA
>JBDHZQ010000073.1:0-13164 GCA_039811945.1 Propionibacteriaceae bacterium | reverse complement strand
CCGGGCTTCGATTCGTGGACGGCCTGATCCGGTCGATCCCGCTGATCGGCACCTGGGCCGAGTTCTTCATCTTCGACGGTCAGTTCCCCGGCAGTGCGGTGATCCCGCGCCTGTACATGGTGCACATCCTGCTCGTACCCGGGCTCCTGCTGGCGCTGATCAGCGCGCACCTCGCTCTCGTGGTTTACCACAAGCACACCCAGTACCCGGGGCCGGGGCGAACCGAAGGCAACGTCGTCGGCTATCCCCTGTTCCCGGTCTACATGGCGAAGGCCGGCGGCTTCTTCTTCATCGTCTTCGGCGTCACGGTTCTCATGGGCACGTTCCTGGCGATCAACCAGGTGTGGGAGTACGGCCCGTACGACCCCGCGCAGATCACCGCCGGAACGCAGCCCGACTGGTACATGGGCTGGGTCGAAGGGGCGCTGCGCATCATTCCGCCGATCGAGTGGCATCTCGGGGGCACCACGTGGACGTGGTCGGTCTTCCTGCCCGGCGTCGGGCTCATGGGCATCCTGTTCACCGGCCTGGCTCTGTGGCCGTTCATCGAGCAGTGGATCACCGGTGACAAGAGCGAGCATCACCTGCTCGACCGGCCTCGTAACGCTCCCACTCGGACCGCCATTGGCGTCGCGGGCATGACGGCGTACGGCCTGTTCTGGATCGCGGGCGGCAACGACATCGTCGCGAACGTGTTCCACCTCAGCCTCAACGCCGTGACGTACTTCATGCGGGTCGCTGTGTTCGTCTTGCCCGTGGTCGCGTTCCTGGTCACGCGCCGGATCTGTGCGTCGCTGCAGCGTGCCGACGCCAACCGGGTGCTGCACGGCAGCGAGACGGGAGTCATCGTCCGTACGGCCGACGGTGGTCACTACGAGGATCACGTGCCGATCAGCACCGACGAGGCGTTCACTCTGACCGAGCACAAGGAGTACCCCGAGCTCGAGGCCTCAGCCGCCACCGACGCCAACGGCGTGGCGATCGCTCCTGCTGTCAGCTCGCGTCGTGCCCGGGCCCGCCGCTGGTTCCTCAAGGCCAACCAGCCGAAGCCGACCGCCGACGAGATCGCGGAGGCTCACGACCATCCAGAGATCGAGGCCGCCGAGGAGAAGAAGGCCATCACGACCCACTAGTCGAGGTGCGTGAGAGGGTGACGGGGTGCGATTCCTCGACGGTGAACCGACGTACGACCTGACGTACAACGACGTCTTCATGGCCCCGAACCGCTCGGGGGTCTCGTCGCGGATGGAAGTGGACCTGGCCAGCACCGACGGTTTGGCCACTCCCCTGCCCATCGTGGTCGCGAACATGACCGCGATCAGCGGTCGGCGGATGGCCGAGACCGTGGCTCGCCGGGGCGGGATCGCGATCCTGCCCCAGGACATCCCGACCGACGTGGTGGCCGAGCAGATCCACAAGGTGAAGTGGTCGCACCCGGTGTTCGAGACGCCCATCCGGGTGGTCCCCGGTTCGACCGTCGGCGAAGCGATGGCACTGCTCACCAAGCGCGCGCACGGCGTGGCGATCGTCGTCGACGAAGGCCGACCGATCGGGGCCGTGTCTGCTGCGGAGGCCGACAACGTCGACCGGTTCGCCCAGGTGCAAGACGTCATGACGACCGACCTGACGGTGTTGGGTCCCCAGACGACCCCGGCCGAGGCGTTCGACAGCTTGTCGGCCCGCCATCAGAAGGTGGCCGTGGTGGTCGACGACGAGGGCCTGCTACTCGGGATCATGACGAGCCGGGGCGCACTGCGCTCGTCGCTCTACGGGCCGTCGGTGGACGACCAAGGGCGTCTGCGGGTGGGTACGGCTGTTGGAATCAACGGCGATGTCGGCGGGCGGGCCACCAAGCTGCTCGACGCCGGCACTGACGTGCTGGTGGTCGACACGGCCCACGGGCACCAGGAGCGGATGATCGCGGCTCTGGAGGCCGTCAGGGCCTCCCGGGACGCCTTCGCGAGCCGCACCGGCCGCCGGGTCGTGCTGGTTGCGGGCAATGTGGTGACCCGGTCAGCGGTCGACGACCTTGTTGCGGCGGGCGCCGACGTGCTCAAGGTCGGCGTCGGTCCGGGCGCGATGTGCACCACCCGGATGCAGACAGGTGTCGGACGTCCTCAGTTCAGTGCCGTCCTCGAATGCTCCGAGGCAGCGCTTCAACTCGGCAAGGCGGTCTGGGCCGACGGGGGCGTGCGGTACCCGCGCGACGTCGCCCTGGCGCTCGCCGCGGGGGCCGGCAGCGTGATGATCGGTTCGTGGTTCGCCGGTACGTACGAGTCGACGGGTCCGCTGCTGAGCGACCACCAGGGGCGCCAGTACAAGGAGTCGTACGGCATGGCCAGCGCCCGGGCCGTGCGCAGCCGTACCAGAGAAGAGTCAGCGTTCGACCGTGCCCGGAAAGCCCTGTTCGAGGAAGGGATCTCGAGCTCTCGCATGTACCTCGACCCTGAGCGTCCCGGCGTCGAAGACCTGCTCGACTGGATCATCTCTGGGGTCCGGTCGGCCTGCACGTACGCGGGAGCGCGAGATCTCCGACAGTTCCACGAGCGGGCCGTGGTCGGAATCCAGTCCCCCGCGGGGTACGACGAAGGTCGCCCCTTGCACGCCAGTTGGTAGACCAGCTAGCCGTCGTGGTCAGACCGGCACCAAGCTCTCCGATGGGGAGCGGGCGCCGGAAGGCCGTCAGTGCTTGTACTCGCCCCGGTAGAACTCGTACACCCACCCGGTGATCGACCAGATCGCCATCCCGACCCCGATGAGGAAGATCCACCACCCGAACACGGGACCGAGCGCGATCACGGCAGCCGTCAGACCGACCCAGAGCGGCCAGATGCTCTTGGCCGGGAAGAATCCCAGTTCACCGGCACCCTCGCTGATCTCGGCGTCGGGCCGATCCTGGTCGCGCAGGTCGTGCTTGCGGGCCCAGATGAACATGTACGCCGCGATCATGCCCGCCGTAAGGCCGGCGAGAGCCAGTGCCACGACACCGATGGGCTCGTGCAATCGGGTCATATAGGCGTACCCACCCATGGCAAGGAAGAAGAAGAACCCGATCCCGGCCATGATCTTCCACTCGACTCTCACCGCTCGCCTCCGTCCGTGATGGCAGCCTTCTTCGCTGCTTCGGCAATGACCGGCGACGTGGACAGGTCAGGGTGGTTGAGGTCGAAGGCCGGGCTCTCGGTGCGGATCCGGGGCAGTGAGTCGAAGTTGTGTCGCGGTGGCGGGCAGCTCGTCGCCCATTCGAGCGAGCGTCCCCAGCCCCACGGATCGTCGGTCGTCACCTTGGGCGCGTTACGGCTGATCCAGATGTTCCAGAACCAGGGAAGCATCGACACACCGAGCAGGAACGCCCCGAAGGTTGAGACCTGGTTGAGGAACGTGAATCCCTCGGTCGACAGGTAGTCGGCGATCCGTCGCTGCATGCCCTCGACGCCGAGCCAGTGCTGCACGAGGAACGTCGTGTGGAAGCCGACGAACAGGATCCAGAAGTGGATCTTGCCCCAGGTCTCGTTGAGCATCCGGCCGGTCAGTTTCGGCCACCAGTAGTAGAAGCCGGCGAACATCGAGAAGACGACGGTGCCGAACAGCACGTAGTGGAAGTGAGCCACGACGAAGTAGGTGTCGGAAACCTGGAAGTCCAGGGGCGGCGACGCCAGGATGACCCCGGTCAACCCTCCGAAGAGGAACGTCGTCAGGAAGCCCATGGCCCAGAGCATGGGTGTGTCGAACGACACTGACCCACCCCACATGGTGCCGATCCAGTTGAAGAACTTCACCCCGGTCGGTACGGCGATCAGGAACGTCATGAACGAGAAGAACGGCAGGCTGACCGCACCCGTCACGAACATGTGGTGAGCCCACACCGCCACGGACAGGGCTGCGATGGCGAGCGTTGCTGCCACGAGGCTGACGTATCCGAAGATCGGCTTCCGTGAGAAGACGGGGATGATCTCGGAGATGATCCCGAAGAACGGGATCGCGATGATGTAGACCTCGGGATGGCCGAAGAACCAGAACAGGTGTTGCCACAGCAACGGTCCGCCGTTGGCCGGGTCGAAGATGTGCGACCCGAGGCGTCGGTCGGCTTCGAGCACCAGGAGAGCGGCGGCCAGGATCGGGAAGACCAGCAGGACCAGGATGCTCGTCACCAGGATGTTCCAGGTGAAGATCGGCATCCGGAACATCGTCATGCCGGGCGCCCGCATCGTGACGATCGTGGTGATGAAGTTGACTGCGCCGAGAATGGTCGCCAGGCCGGTGAGATAAAGGCCCATGAGCCACAGGTCGCCGCCGATGCCAGGCGAGTTGACCGCATCCGACAGCGGCACGTACGCGAACCACCCGAAGCTGGCGGCACCTCCTGGGGTGAGGAACCCGGAGCAGGCGATGATGCTGCCGAACAAGTAAAGCCAGTACGACAGCATGTTCAGCCGCGGGAACGCCACGTCAGGGGCACCGATCTGCAGCGGCATGATCGCGTTCGCGAACGCCGAGAACAGAGGCGTCGCGAACATCAGCAGCATGATCGTGCCGTGCATCGTGAAGAACTGGTTGAAGCGCTCGTACTGGAGGAACTGGATGCCGGGGAACGCGAGTTCAGCCCGGATCGCGAGCGCCAAGATGCCGCCGAAGCAGAAGAATGCGAACGCCGTCACGAGATACAGGTTGCCGATGACCTTGTGGTCGGTGGTGGTGACGACGTCGTAGAACCGCTGCCCGAACGTCTTCTCGCGGGTTCGGGTCGGCGCGCTCTCAAGGGTGCTGATCCGTTCGGCAATGGCGCTCATCGCTGCGACTCCTTCGCGCTCGGCACCGGCACGGAGGTGATGTAGGCCGGCACCTTGATCTCACCCGTCTGCCCTTGTGACTTCAACTGATTGAGGTGCTCGAGATACTTCTCCTCGCTCACCACGTGCACGTTGAACAGCATCGCGGAGTGGTACGACCCACACAGTTCCGCGCACTTGCCCAGGAATTCCCCCTCCTTGGTCGGGGTGACCTCGAAGGCGTTCGTGCGGCCGGGGATCACGTCGAGCTTGAAGTAGAACTCCGGCACCCAGAACGAGTGGATGACGTCGGCCGACTCCAACTCGAACCGGACCTTCTGATTGAGCGGCAGGTACAGGTCGGGGAAGTTCTCGATCGTGCCGACATCGTGCACGACGGCACCGACCTTGGAGTTGTTCTGCTCCATGTAGTTGAAGGTCCAGGACCACTTCTGGCCGACCACCCGGATCGTGTGCTGAGGCGGCGAAGACGAGTCGGGCACGACCACGGCGTCCTGGGCCCGCACCGTGAAGAAGAACAGCACCCCGATGATGAGGACCGGCACGATGGTGTACATGATCTCCAGGGGGAGGTTGTACGTGTTCTGCCGTGGCTTGTCACCGTGACGCTTGCGCCGGAAGCGGATGGCGGCGTAACCCATCAACCCCCAGACCAGCACACCGATCAGCATGCTGGCGGTCCAGGCGCCGTTCCAGAGGTCACCGATGTGCTTGGCCTGCTCGGTAATACGCTCGGGCAACCCCCAACGCCCCCACTGGGTATCGGTGCTGCAGCCGGCGGTCAGAGCCACGATGCCGACCGCGAGGGCGGCTCTACGAAGAGTCAGTCGCACGCGACGTCCTTCCCTGCCGTACGCCTCCAGCGGGCGTGCCATTAGTGAGGGCAGCCTAACGCAAAACCTCCGTCCGGAGGACCCCTCTGGGCCCCCGAACGGAGGTGAGTGTCCGGCCTTGTCAGACCGGGAGAAATGCCTTAGTGGAAGGAGTCTCCGCAGGCGCAGGAGCTACCCGCGTTGGGGTTGTCGATCGTGAATCCCTGGGCCGAGATCGTGTCGGCGAAGTCGATTTCGGCGCCCGCGAGGTACGGCGCGCTCATCCGGTCGACGGCCACTTTGACCCCCGAGAATTCGTTGACGATGTCGCCGTCGAACGAGCGGTCGTCGAGTTCGAGCTGGTAGCGCAGCCCGCTGCACCCACCCGGTTGTACGGCCACCCGGAGCACCAGGTCGTCGCGGCCTTCGTTCTGCATCAGGCTCTTGACCTTGGCGGCGGCCACGTCGGTCAGGATCACGCCCTGGGTGGGCTTGGCGGTTTCGGTCGAGATGGTGTCGGTCATATCGCGTTGGTCCCTTCGGTCACGGCTCGGCCAGTGTAACCGCGCGCACCCCGAGGTCCATTCCCGTCCGAGGTCACCAGGACCACGATCGGGCGACCCCCTCGGCGAGCTGCCGGAGGTGGTCACGGTCCGCGACCACGCCGGTCAGTCCGTACGCCGACTCCACCCCGTACGTGCGCAGTTCCCGGCTCGAGACCCGGATCGCTCTCCCCACGACGATGCACGGCACCAACGAAGCGGCCGCCCAACGCCCCGCCTGGAGCACCATCTCGACTCCGGCCCCTCCGAAATCGAGCGCGTCGACGGCGAGCACCACGAGATCGGCCTGGGCCAGCGTGGCGTCCAACCCCACGCGCGCGGCGATCGCGGCCGCCGGTGTCTCGATCCGCCCTCCGAGAGCCAGGACGGCCAAGGCCACCGACGACCCCGCCCCGGCTCCCTCCGGCGGTGCCTCGAAGCCCAAGGCGCGGGACAGTGACTCCAGGGCCCGATCGATCGCCAAGACCCGCTCGACGTCCCGGATCGCGAAGCCCGCCTGCCCGGCCGCTCCCCGTACCCCCAACAACGGCCGGCCGACATCGTCGGGATCCACCAGCCCCACGAGCCGAACTCGGGCGAGCATCTGCCGTACCCCGCGCAGGTCGACCTGCTCGACGCCGACGAACTGACCGGGCCCCGCGTCGAGGGGTACGGCAGCCCTGGCACCCAGGGCCGCCAGCAGACCCGCTCCTCCGTCGACCGGGAGGGCCACGGTGAGGTCGAGCCAGATCTCGTCCGGGTGGCCCGACTCCAGTGCCGGGACCACCGCCTGTCCCAAGGCCACCGTCGTACCCGAGTCGCACTCGGCCCGGACCACGACCGTGCTGCCGTCGCCGGCCGTCAGGTCCGCCACCACCGCGTCGGTCTCGGGTCCGGTCCGGGCGATGGGAACGACGGCCACCTGGTGGCCGAGGTCGGCCCAGGCGCCGGCGATCGCAGCCCCGGCCTCCGACGGTCCTAGGTCTCCGACGATCCCCGCCAGGACGAGCACGCGCATGGCCGCAGAGCGTAACCGCACTAGGATGGCCGACGATCCATCTCGAGACGACAGGACGACTGTGGGACTGTTCCGGCCGTACGACCCAGACGCCAAGAACGACGCGTCGACCAGCGACCCGCCCGCCACGGAAGAACCGGGTCGCCCCGCCGGCAAAGGCGCCCCGACACCGAGCCGCAAGCAGGCCGAATCAGCCCGCCGCGAGCGGATCAACCCGGTCCTGACCCCCAAGGAGTCACGGGCCCGCGAGCGTCAAGCCAGGATCAAACGTCAGAACCGAGCCGTGGAGGACACCGAGAAGCGGCCGGAGCGGGTGCTGCTGCGCGATCACATCGACGCCAGGTGGAACTTCGCCGAGTTCCTGCTGCCCGTGATGTTGGTGGTGCTGGCGGTGTCGTTCCTGGCCAGCCGGTGGCCGTCTCTCGTGCTCTACACCACGTTGGCGACGTGGGGTCTCCTGTTCGGAGCGATCGTCGACGTCACGTTCATGTGGCAGCGGTACAAGAAGTTGCTCGCCCAGCGATACCCCGGCACCAGCCCGAAGGGGCTGCTCATGATCGCGATCAACCGATCGATGTCGATCCGGCGCTTCCGGGTGCCACCGCCGCGTATCAAACGCGGCGCCACCTACTGACGAACGAAAGGCACCGACATGGAATTTCGGCACCTGGGCGCGAGTGGGCTCAAGGTCTCCGCGATCTCGTACGGCAACTGGCTCACCCACGGTTCACAGGTCGAGAAAGACCGGGCCCGGGCGTGCGTGAAGGCGGCGCTCGATGCCGGGATCACGACGTTCGACACCGCGGACGCCTACGCCAACACCAAGGCCGAGAAGGTCCTGGGCGAGGCGCTGGCCGGCGTCAGGCGGGAGAGTCTGGAGATCCTGACCAAGGTTTACTGGCCGACCGGGCCGTCGGGCCCCAACGACGTCGGCCTCAGCCGCAAGCACATCCACGAATCGATCAACGGGTCCCTGAAGAGGCTCAAGACCGACTATGTCGACCTGTACCAGTGCCATCGCTACGACTACGAGACTCCGCTCGAAGAGACGATGGAGGCCTTGGCCGACGTCGTGCACAGCGGCAAGGCGCTCTACATCGGCGTCAGTGAGTGGACCGCCGACCAGATCCGCCAGGGGCACGCACTGGCCCGCGAGTTGAAGATTCCGTTCATTTCGAACCAGCCCCAGTACTCGATGCTGTGGCGGGTCATCGAGCCGGAAGTGGTCCCCACCTGCCGCGAGTTGGGTATCGGACAGATCGTCTGGTCTCCGATGGCACAAGGTGTGTTGACCGGCAAATACCTGCCCGGGCAGCCGCCACCGGCAGGGTCTCGGGCGACCGACACGAAGGGCGGGGCCGCGATGATCAAGCGCTGGCTCGGCAACGACGACCTGCTGCAGCGCGTGCAGTGGCTGAAGCCGATCGCGGATGCCGAGGGCTTGACCCTTGGCCAATTGGCTCTGGCATGGGTCCTGTCCAACGACAACGTCGCCTCTGCGATCGCGGGCGCCTCGCGCCCCAAACAGATCAAGGAGGCCGCGAAGGCCGCAAGCCACACCTTGTCGTCGGACACCCTGCGGTATATCGACGAGACGTTGGGAGACGTACCGAACCGCAATGGCGCCGACGCCGGGAACTCGCCGGCGAAGCGGCCGGTGTGACCATGGCGTACCTGTGGCGTGATGCCGCCGACAGCGTCGACCTGTCACCGTACGGCGGCGTGTGGTTCTCGACGCAAGTCGAAGCCGAGGCGTGGCTGACCGCAACGTACTCCGATCTGTTCGACGCAGGGGTCGAGGCCGTCTGTCTGTACGACGACGACGATGTTCTCGTCTACGGACCGATGCCCTTGGACGCGTGACGACGGTCGCCGTACCAGACGACGGCCCCGAAGGCGGCGAGCAGCAAACCGACTCCGCCCACGATGGGGCGGGCGGCTACAGCGGCAGCGCGCCGTTGGTCGTACGTCTGCACACCCCCGTCCTGCCCCCCGCCGATCGCGGAATGGGCGCACACCGATCCCGGTGACATCTCCTCACCGCGGCAGGTGATGGACGGCTCACCGGCGAACACGGCCCAGCCGAGCGCGGTCAGACCCACCCCGATCACCAGCGCGTGCGCCCACCGGCGCCAGGACCGACGCACGAGGCGTCAGGCCTCCCGGACCCCGGGGGTCACGAACGGTGGCTTGACCACGTCGAACGCCTCGGTCCGGTTGCGTACGATGACGCCGACCTGGTCACCGATGACGATCGCAGGGTCCACGAGGGCCAGGGCGATGCCGGTCCGCAGGGTCGGAGAGAACGTGCCCGACGTGACTTCGCCGACCGGGTCTCCGTCGGCATTGACGACGACCATGCCGTGCCGAGGAATCCCGCGCCCCATGGCCTTGAGCCCACGCAGCACCCGCGTCGGCGCCTTCCGCTCGGCGCGCAGCGCATCCGATCCGTCGAAGGACTCCTTCTTCCACCCCACGGCCCACGTGGCCCCGGCGGCGACGGGGCTGATCTCGGGGCCGAGGTCGTTGCCGTGGAGCGGGTACCCCATCTCGGTGCGCAACGTGTCTCGGGATCCGAGCCCGCACAAGGCCATGCCGTACGCCTCCCCGGCCTTCACGACCGCATCCCAAACCACGAGGGCGGATTCCGACGGCGTGACCAGTTCGTACCCCCGCTCACCGGTGTAGCCCGTACGGCAGACCGTCAGGTCCACTCCGTCGACCGTTCCCGTCGCGAACCGCATGTAGTCGTGTCCGACCGGGAGGCCGATCGACTCCAGTACCTCGTCGGACAAGGGGCCTTGTACGGCCAGCACGGCGTAATCGGGATGGAGGTTGGTGATCTTGAGATCGGCCGGGGCTCCGTCGGCGAGCCGCCGGACGACTTCGGTCGTGTTGGCCGCGTTCGGGATCAGGAAGACCTCGTCGTCGGAGCGGAGGTAGGCGATGAGGTCGTCGACCGTACCTCCGCTCGCGTCGCACAGCAGCGTGTACTGGGCCTGGCCGGGCCCCACTTTGTTCAGATCGTTGGTCAGGCGCGTGTTGAGGTACGACTTCGCCCCCGGTCCCTTCACCAAGGCCTTGCCCAGATGACTCACGTCGAAGATGCCGACCCGGTCGCGAACCGCAGCGTGCTCGGTGAGTACTCCGCCGTACTCCAGCGGCATCTCCCAGCCCCCGAACTCGGCGAACTTGGCCCCTGCGGCCACGTGCCGTTCGTGGAGCGGTGAGGTGAGCAACGGGGTGTCGGTCATGGGGGCCGTACCTTTCGAACGTGGGCGGCGACTGCCTCGCGGGCGAGCTTAGTGTCCTGCGTCCGCGGCTGCCCACCCGCTACTGTGGCGAGGCGGGGAGGCCGTCTCCTCGATGTCGCCTAGGAGGGTCTGTGGTCTCGGTCAACCTCGCCAAAGCTGTGAGCAAGGACGTCGACGCGGTCGTCGTTGGGCTCACCGAAGTATCCGGATCGGCAGCCCTGATCGACGTTCCGAACGACCTCGCGAAGGACTTCACGAAGCGGTTTGGAGACAGCCCGCTCGACGTCGCCCTCGACCTGGGCGCGAAGTCGAAGATCGGCAGTGTGACTTTGCTGCCGAAGGTCGGACCCCGCTTGGTCGTCGTCGGGATCGGCGACGTCGACGTGACGCCCGAGCAAGTGCGCCGGGCCATTGGTAACGGGATCCGGGCGCTCGCTGCCCTCGAGCCGGAGGCGCCGCTGCACGTGGCGATCAGCCTGGATCTCGCCGAGCCCGAAGTGCTCAAGGGGGCTGTCGAAGGCGCGTTCCTGGGGGCCTATGCCTTCGCGAAGATCGGCAGCGAGCCGAAGCCGCTGCTCAAGGCCCTGACCCTGGTGTCCTCCTCGACCCGGCAGGAAGCCAAGGACGCCGTCTCGACCGCGGTCGTCGTCGCCGCTGCGGTCAACCAGGCCCGCGACTGGGTCAATATGCCGGCCAACCTGCTGTACCCGGAGACCTTCGCCGTCGCCGCGTCAGCCGTGGCCCGGCAGTCGAAGCTGGGGCTGGAGGTGCTCGACGAGAAGGCCCTCGCGAAGGACGGGTACGGAGGAATCCTGGCCGTCGGCGGCGGCTCCGCGAGGCCGCCCAGGCTGGTCCGGCTGTCGTATGCCCCGCGCGGCGCCCGGAACCACATCGCGCTCGTGGGGAAGGGGATCACGTTCGACACCGGAGGGGTCAATCTCAAGCCAGGTGACTCCATGAGCACGATGAAGTGCGACATGGCGGGCGCCGCCGCGGTCATCGCGGCCACCCAGGCGATCGCGCAATTGGGGCTCAAGGTGAAAGTGACGGCCTACGCGGCTCTAGCCGAGAACATGCCGTCGGGCTCGGCGTGGCGTCCGTCGGACGTGCTCACGATGTACGGCGGAACCACCGTCGAGAACTACAACTCCGACGCCGAGGGCCGGATCGTCATGGCCGATGCGCTCGTGCGGGCCACGGGCGACCAGCCAGACCTCGTGCTCGACGTGGCGACCCTGACCGGCGCGTGCATGGTCGCGCTCGGCGAAAGGACCGCCGGGCTGTTGGCGACCGACGACTCGACCGCCGACCTCGTGCTCGACGCCGCAGAGGCGGCCGGCGAGGCGTTCTGGCAGTTGCCGATCACCGAGGAGGCCAAGGACGTCGTCACGTCCAAGGTGGCAGACCTGAGGTCGGGTGGCAAGCGATGGGGTGGCGCCCTGAGCGCAGCGGCCTTCTTGAGCGAGTTCGTCGGAGACGAGATCCCGTTCGCGCACCTCGACATCGCGGGTCCTGCTTTCAACGAGCACGAGCCGTACGACTACGTGCCTGCCGGCGGCACCGGCAGCGCTGTCCGTACCCTCGTCGCCCTCGCCCAGTCGCTGCAGGGGTAGAAGTGTCCGCCGTCACGACCGACGTCCTCGTCGTCGGTGGCGGGGCGGCTGGACTGCTCGCCGCCACGACCGCGCGCCAGGCAGGCCTCGACGTCATCCTCGTCGAGGCCGACGACATCCTCGGCGGCAGCGCGGCGGCGACGGGAGGCACACTCTGGCTGCCCGGGGTGGCGGTCGGTGAGCGGGGCCCCGGGATGGCGGCAGAGGCGTACCTCAAAGGCCTGTACGGCACGGACGATCCCCGGCGCAGCGCCTTCGTCGCCCGGTCACCTCGGTTGTTCGACGTGCTGACCGAGGTCAAGGCTCCCCTCACGCTCGTGCGGGGCGAACCCGACGCCCATCCCGAGGAGACCGGCGGCCGACGGTCGGGGCGCGTGTACGAACCCGAACCCGCCGATGCGGGTCGTCTCGGCGCGTACGAACGGTTCGTGCGGCTCGGTCCCGGCACCTCGACGTTGAGCGAGCAGCGCCAGATGCTGGATTCGTCGCGGAACCCGATCGGCGCGGCCACTGCGGTCAAGGTGTTCGGCGGACGCTCGGCGCTCGGTCGTCTGGCCGGCCGCCAGCCGGTCGTCGGGGGCTCGGCACTGGTGGTCGGCCTGGTCGTCGCCGCCGCCGAGAGCGGTGTCTCGATCTGGCGCGGGTGTCCCTTGCTGCGCCTGACCGATGACGCCCGTACGGCGGTGGTGCTGCGTGGCGGGGCGGAACTCGAGGTGTCAGCCCGCCGCGGGATCGTGCTGGCCAGCGGCGGTTTCTCCCACGACGGGCAGCTTCGCGCCGAGCATCTCGGACACGCGGCCGACGTCAGCTGGTCGGCATCGGCCCCCAAGAACGACGGCGTCGCTCTGAGGGTGGCCGAGCAGATCGGTGCCGCGACCGGAGGATTCGGCAGCGCCGAGTGGCGACCGTCGATGATCCTCTCCGACGGCACCGTGCGCGCGGTCGACCTCGAACGGTGTCTGCCGTACAGCATCCTGGTCGACGCAGCGGGCACGCGCTTCACGAACGAAGCTCTGCCTGGGGTCGAACTCGGACAGGCGATGGTGACTCGTGACTGGGATGTCCGCGCGGTGCCGTGCTACCTCGTGTTGGACAGCCGTCACCGCACCCGCTTCCCGCTCGGCCCGTGGCCCCC
>JBDHZQ010000072.1:0-13245 GCA_039811945.1 Propionibacteriaceae bacterium | reverse complement strand
GCGAGCGCCGACATCCTCACCCAGAACGCGAATGTGTCCGACCGGCTGGCCAAGCTCAAGACGACCCTGACCGGCATCTACACCAACGACGTCAAGCCGAAGCTCAAGTAGCAACGCGGGGCGGGGCGTCGGTGACGGCGCCCCGGAGTTCCACTTCAGGCTTGCTCGCCGTGTCGAGCAGTCCCTCACACGTCTCGATCAGCCGCTGACGCAGCGGCGCTGCAGCTTCTGAGAACTGTCGTTGAAGTGCGGCGTACCTCTGCTTTCCGTCCGCGGTCTCGATCCTGATCGGCTCCAGCCCGAGGTCGGCAAGGTCGTACGGCGAAGCCTGCATGTCCAGCGTACGAATCTGCCAGGCGAGTTCGAAACAGTCCGCGACCAGGTGTGACGGCACCAGCGGTAACAGCCGGAACGCGTGTTTGTAGAGATCCATGTTCGCGTGGAGACAGCCCGGCTGTTCGAACTCGACGCGGTCCGAACTCGAGGGGCGCAGGGTGTTGAGTGGGCGGGCGGGTTCGGTGAAGAACCGGTAGGCGTCGAAGTGCGAGCACGCGATCCGATGACCTTCGACCACCTCGTCAGTGCCCCTCGAGCCTAAGCGCAAGGGCCACGCGTGCCGGGTGCCGGGTGTGCCGTACACCATGGCCCATTCGTGCAGTCCGAAGCATCCGTACGTGCCCGCCCTGCCCGCCGTCGCGGCGAGCAGGCGCAGCGTTTGTTCGATCAGCGGCACCCGTTCGTTCAGGTACGGCCGCGCCACCCACGCCGTACCCCCCACCACCTCGTACCCGCGCAGCCCCTCGTATTCCCCGCCCTCGGCGAGCCCCACCCCGTACCCCGGATGCCAGCGCGCCAACTTCGCCGGCGACAGGGTGTAGTAGCTGAACAGGAAGTCGTACACCGGATGCTTGACCCCGGCGGTGCGCCGGGCGAGGTGCGGCTCGACGTAGGTGGCCACCCGTGCGGCGTGCACACGAGCCTGCGTTCGCCACTCGTCGGACCCGAACACCTGCATGAGCCCATGCAAGCAGACCGGAGCCGCAGTCCAGCGGTCTGCTGATCGTTACCCGTGCTGGGTTTCTGGCGAGCACGACTCCGTCACCGAGGTGTGCTGACATAGTGGCCCAGGTGACGCACGGCTACGAGCTGGGATCGCCCGAGTACCGCCGTGTCACCCTCGCCCTGTTCCTGGCCGGCCTGGCCACGTTCGCGCTGCTCTACACCCCTCAACCGCTGCTCCCCCTGCTGGCGAGCGAGTACGGCTTGACTGCCGGCACGAGCGCGCTCGCCGTCTCGGTCACGACACTGAGCCTCGGCGCGGCCCTGCTGGTGGCGGGGCCGGTCTCCGAGGTGTACGGCAGAACCCCCCTGATGCTGGCCAGCTTGTTCGCCGCGGGGGCGGTCGGTGTTGCCTGCGGGCTGGCTCCTTCCTGGGGATTGTTGCTGGTGTTGCGTGCCGTGCAAGGCGTCGCCCTCGCGGGGCTGCCGGCCGTGGCTTCGGCGTACCTGGCCGAAGAGATGGCTCCCGCCGCCCGAGCAGCCGCCGCGGGGGTCTACATCGGGGGTACGGCACTGGGCGGCATGTCCGGACGTCTCCTGACCGGCGCCCTCGCCGAAGTGCTCGGCTGGCGAGGAGGCCTGATCGGGATCGGCGTCCTGGCGCTCGGCTGCGCCGTCGCCGTGTGGCTCCTGCTGCCCAAGTCCCGCAACTTCCGGGCCGCTCCGTCGAGCTTCGGTCACCTCGCCCGGGCGACAAGAGCGATCGTCACCGACCCGGCTCTGTTGTGTCTGTTCGGCGTGGCGGGTACGGCGATGGGCGCCTTCGTCGGTGTCTTCAACGTGGCCGGGTTCAGGCTGGAGGCAGAGCCGTACTCGCTCAGCGTCGGCGTCGCCGGACTGGTGTTCGTGACCTACGCCCTGGGCTCGGCCAGTTCCGCGTGGGCCGGTCGCCTGGTCGGCCGGTGGTCGGAGCGAACCGTCGCACCCTGGTGCGCGGTGACCGCGATCGTCGGCGTGCTGATCACGCTCGCGACCCCGTTGTGGCTCGTCGTGGTCGGGATCGCGGTGATGTGCGTCGGCTTCTTCGCGCTGCACGGAGTGGCCTCGGGGTGGGTGGCGGCCCGCGCGACGCTGGGAGCGGGTGCCCCCGGTCAGGCATCGTCGGCGTACCTCTTCACCTACTACCTGGGGTCGTCGGTGTTCGGAACGCTCGCGGGTACGGTGTGGTCCTCGGGCGGCTGGAGCCGGGTCGTCGCCCTAGCCGTCGGGCTGTTCGCGGTCGCTCTCGCTCTGACCCTGGTTCTCAAGCGAATCCCCTCCCTCAACGAGGTCGAGCATCCGACCCCGCCCCCTGCCGGGGCGTAGAACCAGCGCCGGCGGACTCCCGCTTCACACCCGTGAAACGGTCCTATAATCCAGTTGAACACGGGAGTCCGGGAACGTCCGGGCTGAGAGGAAGGTACGGAACCTTCGACCGTCGAACCTGATCTGGGTCATGCCAGCGCAGGGAGGCATCTCACGTGCGCCGACCGTCGGCGCCCAACCCGTGCCTCGTCGAAAGGGCACGACCATGACCACCACACACGACATCACCTCGACCACCCCAGCACCCGCCGCCGTGTCCCGCACAAGCTGGCGCGTCATCGACATCGTCGTCACAGCCGTTCTCGGCATCGCGACCGGGCTCGTCTTCGTCGGGTGGAACTTCGTCGGCGGCGCCGGCTACGAAGTCTTCAACGCTGTCACACCCGGCCTTGGCGGCCTCGCGGTCGGCATCTGGCTCATCGGCGGCGTCCTCGGCGGTCTGGTGATCCGCAAGCCCGGAGCCGCAGTGGCCGTCGAACTCGTCGGCGCCCTGGTTTCTGCCGCCATCGGCAACCAGTGGGGCATCAGCACCCTCTACTCCGGGCTGGCTCAAGGGCTCGGTGCCGAGTTGATCTTCCTGCTCTTCGCCTACCGCCGGTTCGGCCTCGCCATCGCGATGCTCGCCGGGGCCGGTGCCGGTGTCGGCGCTTGGGCGCTCGAGTTCGCGCTCGGCAATATCGCCAAGTCCGCAGCCTTCAACGCCGCCTACCTGGCCAGCTTGGTCGTCTCCGGGGCCGTCCTGGCCGGAGTCGTCGCCTGGCTGCTCGTCAAGGCGTTGGCCCGGACCGGGGCGCTCAGCCGCTTCGAATCCGGCCGCGAGGCCCGCGCGGACGTCTGACCTTGACCGTGCTCTTCCGCCTCGAAGGATGGGGGTGGCGTCACGCCGGGCGCAAAGCCTGGGCCGTACGTGACGTCACTCTCACCATCGAGCAAGGCGAACGGGTGCTGCTGCTGGGCGCCTCAGGGGCCGGCAAGTCCACCCTCGTTCACGCGCTCGCCGGGGTGCTCGGGGGTGCCGACGAGGGCGAGGAGGCGGGCACCTTGTTGCTGGGTACGGCACCGCCAGCCGCGCAGCGTGGCCGTACCGGACTCGTCATGCAAGACCCCGACTCCCAGATCGTGCTCGCGCGCGTCGGAGACGATGTCGCGTTCGGCATGGAGAACCTGGGGGTGCCCCGCGACCGGATCTGGCCGGCCGTGGGTACGGCATTGGCCCAGGTCGGGCTCGACCTCCCCGTCCACCACCGCACAGATCACCTGTCGGGTGGGCAGAAGCAGCGTCTGGTGCTCGCCGGGGCGCTCGCGATGGGCGCCGACGTGCTCCTCCTCGACGAACCGACCGCCAACCTCGACCCGGCGGGAGTCGTCGAGGTGCGAGACGCCGTCGCTCGCGTCGTGGACGATCGCCGCACGACGCTCGTCGTCGTCGAGCACAGGATCGAGACCTGGCTGCCCCTGGTCGACCGAGTGATCGTGCTCGCCGCGGGTGGCGGTGTCGTCGTCGACGGCCCGCCCGAGGCCGTCTTCGCCGCCCACGCCGACGAACTGGCTGCGATGGGCGCCTGGGTGCCCGGCCGGCCACCGGAGACGCGGATGCGATCGGCGGTCCCCGATGACGGGCCGGCGCTCCAGTCGGTGGACCTGACGATCGGGTACGACCCGCGCACCCCCGTACGTACGAACCTCACCGTCGACATCCCCGCCGGTGTCTCCACCGTGTTGACAGGACCGAACGGCAGCGGCAAGACGACCCTCGCGTTGACGCTGGCCGGGCTGCTGCCGAAGCTCGACGGTCAGGTCAGCGCCAGCCTTGACCTGGCGCCCGCAGGACGCCCCGATCCTGCGGTCTGGAAGTCGAAGGAACTCCTGACGCGGATCGGCACGGTGTTCCAGGAGCCGGAACACCAGTTCATCACCGGCACCGTGGCTGACGAGATCGCCATCGGCCTCCGCGCGTTGAAGCGGCCCGCAGCCGAGATCGACACTCGCGTCTCCGATCTGCTCGACGTCCTTCACCTGACCCACCTGGCCCGAGCCAACCCCTTCACACTGTCCGGCGGCGAGAAGAGGCGCCTCTCGGTGGGAACCGTTCTGGCCACCCGACCGCGCGTCGTCGTGCTCGACGAGCCCACCTTCGGTCAGGACCGCAATACCTGGCTTGATCTCGTCGGCCTGGTCCAAGAACAGCTCGCCGCCGGCAACACGGTGATCTCGGTCACCCACGACCTGGACTACATCCAGGTGCTCGGCGAACATCGCCTCGAACTGCGGGGGCAGCCGTCATGACCGATCTCCCGACCACGACCGTCGACGTTTCAGCGCCGGAGACGACCGCCGTCGTACCCCCCGACGCGCGGTCGAGCCGTACCGAAGCACCCGTCACCGCCCTCGGCAAAGCCAACCCCGTCACGAGAATCGCGGCAGCCGTGATCTTGTCGCTGCCCCTGCTCGTCACCCTGGACTGGGTGTCGGGTGCGGTAGCGGTGACGCTCACCCTCGGGGCGGCTCTCGTGCTGGGGTTCGGGCCTGGCTTCATCGCCCGACGGGTCTGGCCGATCCTCGCCTTGGCACCGTTGGCGGCGCTGAACATGGCGTTGTACGGCAGACCCGGGGGCGAGGTTCACTTCCACTGGTTGCTCATCCACGTGACCGACAACTCGCTCCGACTGTCGGTCGCGGTGTTCTTGCGCGTGCTCGCCCTCGGGATTCCGTCGATCCTGCTCTTCTCGGGCATCGACCCGACCGACCTGGCGGACGGGCTGGCTCAGGTGTGGCGGCTGCCGGCTCGGTTCGTGCTCGGAGCGCTCGCCGGGTTCCGGCTGCTCGGGCAGTTCACCGACGACTGGCGGAGCTTGGCGCTGGCCCGACGGGCTCGGGGCGTCGGCGACACGCGGGCGGTCCGGCGCTTCTTCACCATGGCCTTTGCCCTTCTCGTGCTGGCCTTGCGGCGAGGTTCGAAACTTGCCACGGCCATGGAGGCCAGGGGATTCGGCGCCGACGTGAAGCGCACCTGGGCACGTCCGTCGACGGTCGGCCGAGCCGACGCCGTGCTGGTCGCCGTCAGTGTCGCGATCGTCGTCACGGCCCTGGTCGCGGCGATCGTCTCGGGTACGTTCTGGGCCGTCTGGACATGACCCGCCGGGCAGTCGAGGTCAATCCCGACACACTTCCCGACGCAGTGGTCAGAGCCTGTCGAGGTGTCGCCCGGCCGGTGATCCTGATGGACGGAGGGTCCGGCGCGGGCAAGACCTCCCTCGCCCAGTCGATCGTCGAACGCTGGCCATCGATCGACCACGGCGCGGCGGCGCAGCAGGGTTTGCTGCTGGTCTCCCTCGACGACACGTACCCCGGCTGGACTGGGCTGAGGGCCGGTTCCGAAGCCGTACCCGGCATCGTCACCACCGACCATCCTGGCTACTGGCGCTGGGATTGGGTCCACGATCGGCGTGCCTCCCGGGTCGACCTCGACCCCAGCCGGCCGCTGCTGGTCGAAGGATGTGGAGCCCTGACCCGTGAGTCGGCCCTCCTCGCCACCGTGCGGATCTGGGTCGAGGCGCCACCCGACCAACGCAAGCACCGCGCACTGGCGCGAGACGCGGGTGGATTCGACCCGTACTGGGATCTGTGGGCGGAGCAGGAAGCCGAGCACTGGGCGCGCAACCGACCGTGGCTGCTCGCCGACCTGATCTGTCGTACCTAGGGACGCATCCGGAAGTCGTACTCCGCGGGGAGCGGCTCAGCCGTACCCCGCTGTTCTTGGTACGACTTCCACACCTCGGCGATCGGCAGTTGGCCCTCGCGAAGGTCGGCGACGACGAGGTGCGAATCCAGAATCTTCCCGGCCTCGTCGAGGCGGCCGGTGGCCACCAGCGCTTGGGCAAGAATCAGCCCGTACCTCCCCTGCCGCACTCCGCCGCCCTGATAGGCGATCCGTGCCGGGTCGACCACCACCTCCGGGTGCCCAGCCGCCAAGGCCGCGACCCATGATTCGAGGTGCAGCGCCGGGTTGGCAGCCAACTCGGCCGCCCGAGCCAGGTCGACCCACCGCTGCTGCGGATCGTCGGAGGTCAACGCCAACGCCCGCCACGCGCCCGGCGACTCTCCCAGTTCGAGGGAGCGCTGCCAGTGATGCCGTGCCGTACCCGTCCTGCCCGCCGCATGAGCGACGTAGCCGAGGTGCAACTCCCGCGCCGGCGACTCCGGCGACGCCTCGATCCTCGCCCGCCACAGGTCCCCGATCACCGGTGCGGCGTCACCGAGTGGCTCCCCGGCCAGCAGACCGAGCCATGGCTGCTGCGGATCGCCCATCGACGATTCGGGGAAAGGCGTGGCCGGATCCGCTGTCAGATGACCCGCTTCGACGTCCAGCGCGCCCCACCCGTCGCCCTCGTGTTCGACCGTCGCTTCCGCGCGCTGCACCCCGGCCAGCGCCTGGTCGGCTCGTTCGACGTCGGTCGGCCGGGGCGGTAGTACGGCACCCGGCAGGTCCGGGTACGACTCCGGCACCGAGACCGCCCCGTACGCCTCCGTCCACGCCCACGTGCGCCCCGCCGGGAACCGCAGGTGGTGGAGTTGACTCGGGGCGAGACCAGCCTGGATCTCGGCGTAGCGGCCGGTATCGCCGAGCCAGGTCTGCCACCGTTCGCCGCCCGAGAACGTGCCCCAGACGAACAACTTGCGCGCCCGCAGGAGAGAGGTCGACGCCTGTTGCAGTCCGAAGCCGTCAGGCCCGACGGCCGCCACCCATGGCTGGGTCACCGACTCGGGCACCTGACCGAACAGGTCGGAAGCGTGCTCGGCACGATCCGGCCGCAGCAAGTCGGGTGTGATGTCGACGTACTCCATGAACCTGTCGTACGTCGACCGCCACGCCTTCGTCGCGGGCATCAACACCCGCCCGCCCTCGACCTGCGCAACCGCGATGTTCGACCACCAGTACAGCGGGATATCGTGCGGGTGCCGGTTGGTGAGCACTGGCCGTACGTACAGGTCGCGCGATCCCGGCGGCAACCACGCATCGATGCGCCAGACGAGGCCGAGCATGCGTTCGTACGCCCACATCCTCAACACGTCCGACCCCTCCGGCCCGGCGACCCGCCCGGCGAACACCGGTTCGCTGGTGAGCGGCCAGTGGCCCGTGAACCCGAGGTTCCACTCGACTCCGCCGGAGAACCACGCCTTCCGTAGCGCCAGGTTGCCGTGCAGCAGCCGATCCGGCTGATGCAGCAGCTCTCGCCCGTGGTCCGTGAGCGACCAGAGCCGGCCACCCAGGCCGAGCAGGAACGTCGCGCGCAGGTGCTCGTTCTCCAGTACGGCTACGGGCGTCGTCTGCTCGGTGGCGTCGCGTCCGAACCCGTCCTGGCTGTCGTACGGCAGAACTGTGGGCTGGCGGCGCACGAATTCCGGACCCGCGATCGTCGCGTACTGCTCGTCGGTGAGATCCACCGCACCGCCCGAGTCGAGGATCGGCAGCCCGTTCCCGGGGCCCGGAGACGCCATGACGAGCGAGAAATCCGTGAACGTGAGCGTCATGCTCCCTCACGCTATCGACCCAGGTCGGAGGGATGTCCAGACCGCCCCGGCGTGCCTCCCACTAGGCTCAGGACCCATGAGCTCCCTTCCCTTCGCGTTGCCCGATATCGGCGAGGACGAGATCAGTGCCGTGGTCGAGGTGCTGCGCTCGGGCTGGCTGACGACCGGCCCCAACACGAGGGCGTTCGAGGAGGAATTCGCCGCGTTCGTGGGCGGGGCGCACGCCGTGGCCGTCAACTCGGCGACGGCCGGGTTGCACCTCGCCTACGAGGCGCTGGGGATCGGTTCCGGCGACCAGGTGTTGGTGCCGACCTGGACGTTCACGGCGACGGCCGAAGCGGTCCGGTACCTCGACGCCGACCCGGTCTTCGTCGACGTCGATCCGCAGACGTACCTGATCGACCTGGCTGCCGCCGACGCCGCCGTGACCGAGCGAACGACGGCGATCGCACCCGTGCATCTGGCGGGTTTGGCCGTACCCGAGCACGGCCTGGCCGACTTCGCCCAGCGGCGGTCGCTAGCCGTCGTCGAAGACGCCGCCCACTCGTTCCCCACGATCAACGAGGGCCAACTGGTCGGTGGTCACGGCCACGCCGCCACGGTCTTCAGCTTCTATGCGACGAAGACGATCACCACCGGCGAGGGCGGCATGGTCGTGACGCCCGACGCCGACCTGGCCGCCCGGATGCGCACGATGCGGCTGCACGGGATCAACCGGGACATTTTCAACCGGTACACCGATGTCAGTCAGCGGAGCTGGTACTACGAGGTGGTCGCGCCGGGGTTCAAATACAACATGACCGACGTGGCCGCGGCGATCGGCAGGGTGCAGTTGAGGCGGGCGCAGGCGTTGGCCGACCGGCGCGCGGCGATGGCGGCCAGGTACGACGAGGCTCTGGCCGATCTCCCGCTGCGGCTTCCCGCCCACGCGCCGGCCGGGTCGACACACGCCTGGCACCTGTACATGGTGGGCGTGCTGCCCGAGGCCGGATTGACTCGCGACCAGGTCGTGGAGCGCCTCACCGACGCGGGCATCGGTACGTCGATGCACTTCATCCCGCTGCACCTGCAGCCGTACTGGCGTGACACGTACGGGCTGCGACCCGAGGACTTCCCGGTGGCGACGGCCTGGTACGACAGGACCTTCAGCCTGCCGATCTACACCAAGATGACCGACGCCGACGTCGATCGGGTCGTCGAGGCGTTGCGGGCGTTGTTCTGATGGACGCCAAGCGCGTGGTAGACGTCGCCGTCGCCGGGGCCGGACTGGTCGTGTTGTCGCCGGTCTTGGCCGTCTGCTCGATCGCGGTGAAGCTAGACTCGCCGGGTCCGGCGTTGTTCCGTCAGACCCGCGTCGGACTCGCCGGCGAACCGTTCCAGATCCTCAAGTTCCGGTCGATGAGGGTGGCCACCACGGGGGCCGCAGTCACCGCGGGCAACGACGCGCGGATCACCCGAGTCGGCCGCTTGTTGCGCAAGACCAAACTCGACGAGTTGCCTCAGTTGTTGAACGTCGTCCGTGGCGACATGTCGTTGGTAGGCCCCAGACCTGAGGTACCCAGGTACGTGGCCGAATGGCCGGCCGAGGCCCGTGAGGAGATTCTGTCCGTACGGCCGGGCATCACCGACCCGGGCAGCATCGCCTTCCGTCACGAGGAAACCGAGCTCGCTGCCGCCCCCGACCCGGAGCGTCACTACGTCGATGTCATCCTGCCGAAGAAGGTGGCCCTCTATCTCGACTACGTCAGGCACCGATCCCTGCTCGGCGACGCACGCATCGTGGTGTCGACGATCGCCGCCGTGGCACGCAGGGGTTGAGACGGCCGGTCCGATCCTCCGCCCCGGGCCATCCTCCACCCGCCCGACCGGGACAAATCGCGGCGTATCTCACGCGACACGCTTGCTACCCCGGCGTGTCGCGCGTTGAGGGGACGTTGTGTCCCGCTCTCGCGGAAGCACGCGCGCGCCGCGGACCGGCGACTCAGCGCAGGCCGCTCCACTCCTTGTGGCGGCGGACAGTGGAGATGATGAAGTTCACGACCCGCTCGGAGCAGTTGGCGATGAGGTAGTCGTCGGGGATCACCTTCGGCTCCCGACGCAGGGCGAGGGAAACCGCGTCGACGACGTTGGCCGGATCCAGGCCCGTCATCACGATCGCACCCGTGTCGAGGGCCTCCGGCCGCTCGATCGCGTTGCGCAAGGTGACGGCCGGGAAGCCCAGCAGGCTCGACTCTTCGGCGATCGTTCCCGAGTCCGACAGCACGCAGGCGGCGTGCATCTGCAAGTGGTTGTAGTCGAAAAACCCCAACGGTGGATGGAAAACGACTCCGTCGAGAGTGCGCCCGAGCGCGTCGAGACGTTTGCGCGTACGGGGGTGGGTCGAGACGAGGATCGGCTTGTCGAACGTATCCCGCACCAACTCGAGGCACTCCAGCAGCGCCGTCAGCCGCTCCGGCGAGTCGACGTTCTCCTCCCGATGGGCGCTGACCAGGAAGTACTCGCCGTCGGTGAGCCCCAGCCGTACCAGCACATCCGACGCCTCGATCTGGGCCCGGTGGGCGTCGAGCACCTCCTTCATCGGCGACCCGGTCTTGAGAATCCGCCTCGGTTGCAGACCCTCGGCCAACAGGTTCCTCCGGGCATGCTCGGTGTAGACGAGGTTGTAGTCGGCGACGTGGTCGACGAGCCGGCGGTTGGTCTCTTCGGGCACGTTCTCGTCGAAGCAACGGTTGCCGGCCTCCATGTGGTAGACGGGCACCCGCATCCGCTTCGCCATCACCGCGCTCACGCACGAATTGGTGTCGCCGAGCACCAACAGCGCGTCGGGGCGAAGGTCGCGGATCGCCTGCTCCGTACCCACCAGAACGTCACCGAGCACCTGCCCCAACGTGGCGGTCCTCACGCCCAGCAGTCGGTCAGGCTCGCGCAGGCCGAGGTCGGCGAAGAACACCTCGTTGAGCAGAGGGTCGTAGTTCTGCCCCGTGTGCACCAGCACGTGGTCGACCGACCGGTCGAGCCGCTTGATCACCTCCGACAGCCGGATGATCTCCGGACGCGTGCCCACCACCGTCATCACCTTGGTCACGCCCCGAGGCTATCGGGGCAATGCCGGATCGCGGGCTTCCATGAGCCTGACACTGCCTAGGGTGACGACGTGACCGACTTCGCAATCAGAATCGACGCCCTGATCGAGGGCTCCCGCGTCGTCGCCCGCACACAACCCCCCACCGACGTCACCTACGTCGCCGTACCCGACGTGATCACGGTCACCGACGGTCGCAACGGTGTTCCGGAGGTCAGATTCGATCCGGATTGGGAGGCCAGCGTGCCGGCGACCGAGTTGGGACAGGCGGTGACCGCAGCCCTCGCGGCCCACTACCGCCGACCCGCACCTCCCGCAGCCGAACCGCCGCCCTGGCAGCCGCGGGTTCCGATCGGCGACCTGACCCACGCTTTGGTACGGCTCGGCCGTGCCCTCGATGCGGCGCAAGCCGACCTGTCCCGGGCCTTGAGCCGGCTCTCCCACCCCGGAATGGTCGTCGAAGGCGAACGCGGACACCTCAGGGCACACGTCGAGGACGGACGAGTCACGTCCCTGGAGATCGAGCCGAGTTGGGCCAAGGGCAAGACTGCGGCGGTCCTGGCGATGTCGATCGGCGATCTCCTGCTCGACGCCGCCGAGACCGCGCCTTCTGCCGTACCCACCGATCCACTGGCCCAGAACCCAACCGAGGCCTACGACTACCTGCGGGAGATCTTGTGACCCAACCATCGAAAGAGAACATCGAGGTCAGCCTTCGCGCCCTTAGGCAGGAGGCCGACCAGTGGGAGCAGGTGAGCACGACGCTGGCCCCGATCGGGCCGTTCATCACCGACATCCAGGATGTCAATGCGATCCAGATGGGCATTTTCGCCCCCGCGCATGACGCCTACCACGAGACCTGCACGGTCGTCGCCAGGGTCGCGAACGGGGGTACGGCGGAGACGAAGCGGATCTCCGACCTACTCGAGAACATCGCTCGTGTCTACGAACACGAAGAAGAGGTCAACGCAGCGACCGCCCAATCCATCCACCAGCAATACGGGAAGTGGTGAGGACATGACTTTCGATCCAGGCACGTACGAACAGACGGCCGGTCAGATCCGGAGCGGCGTCGGCACCGTGAACGCCGCGATCCCGGGCATTCAAAGCGGGGTGGCCAACCTGGCCACCATCCCGGCGTTCGTCATCCCACCCATGGTGATCAACTGGGTGATCGAAGCCATCCAGGCCTTCCTCAAGTGGGTCGGAGACGTCATCAAGTTCATCCTCGACCTGATCGCGGGAATCTTGGCCCCGCTGTTCTTCTACGGGTGGGCCGGCAACTGGCGTGGCTCGTTCAAGCGTGCGGCCACAGACGCCCAGTCGCTCATGAACGGCTTGCCGATCGCCAAGTCAGGCGACCCGCTGTGGAAGGGTCCGGGCGCCGACGCGTACAAGGCGAAGGTCCCCGCCCAAATTGCAGCCGCCCAAGCCATGGCCGACATCTGCGACAGCGCGGGATCGGTGTGTATCGACTTGGCCACCGCAGGGTTGATGCTCTACATCGCCGTTGCGACGCTGATCCTGACGGTGACCGGAGCTTTGGCCACCATCGCAGCCGAGATCTGCTCGGTGCTGGGAATCCCGGCGGCACCGCCCACGGCGATTGCCGCCGCCGGTGCAGGCGCCGCCATCCTCGCCGGCATCAAGGGGATCCTCGACTACATCACCACGCTGACCCGCAAAGTGAGCGACCTGCAGGCCAAAGCGACCAACAACGCGTCGTTCCCCGGCCCTCCGGTCGGATCGTGGCCGATCGCGGTCACCGAGGGTTCGAAGGGAACGATGGACGACGGCACGGTGACCGACGGTGACGCCGACTGGTCCGTGCCGAAGCGATGACCGGCTGGCAGAAGTTCGAGCGATTTCTGGCGGCAGCAACCCTGGCTCTCGCGGCGGGATCGCTGGTCGCCTGGATGGTGGCCTGGGCGACCGGGGGTGGGTTGTGGGCCGGCGTCAACGTCGGCGTAGCTGTCATCGTCGTGGCCTTCGCGGTGGCGTGGTGGCGGTGGCGCGATCGGCTGCCGTGGTTCTCGGGGTTGATCTTGGTCGTGGTCTGCGTCGGACCGATCGCCTACGCGCGCGTGCTAATCCCCGACCTGTCGGCACAGGTGGCCTCGTTGCTCGGGTTCGCCGCGCTCGTCGCCTCCGGCATGATGATCGCCAGGAGGGCCGACCGCCCGCCGCGTTCGTGAGGACTGATCCGTGCTGATCTGCGAAGACCTGTTGCTCCTGATGACCGACGACGAAACCGGCAAGCGAGTTGC
>JBDHZQ010000071.1:0-13624 GCA_039811945.1 Propionibacteriaceae bacterium | reverse complement strand
GCTGACGGTCGGGGTGCGGCTTGGCAGGCTGTCCGTACGGGAAACCTCCAGGCTGTGGGGGGCCACCTGTCTGCTGTGGGGGGGCCACCTGCCTGTGGCCAGCCGCCTGGTTGGGGTGCTCCGGGCGCGCCGGAGGGGTCGGAGCCGTACGGAGGTCTGCCGGGTGCGAAAGCCGAGCCTGCCGGCCCGAACTGTCCCTGCTGTGGTGCGCGGGGATCGCCGAACGGTCGCGGGCCGGCCGGGACGGGTTGGCCGTACGGGGGCCCTGGCTGCCCGAAGGGCGGTCCGGCAGGTCCGGGCTCGGGGTTGAAAAGAGGCCTGCCTTGACCGAACTGGGGACCGTGTCCCATCTGACCTGGCCCCATCTGACCGGGTCCCGGCTGACCTGGTCCCATTTGACCGGGTCCCATTTGACCGGGTCCCGGCTGACCTCCCGGCTGACCGAATGGAGGCAGGTTCCCGCCCGGACGATGACCGACCGGAGCACCTCCCGGCTGTGCGAACGAGGACGGGCCGGTCGGCCCAAACGATGCGGGAGGACCCCCCGGGCCGGGAGGCGACGGCATCCACGCAGGCGGGGGTGCGACTGCCGCTGGCCCGGCGACCGGTGCCACTCCGGGGGAAACCGAGGGGGCACGCGCGCCGGCAGCCCCGAAGTCGTCGTCCAAGTCGAACAGGTGGCCGGGCCGATGCTCGACCGACGGGGGTGGTGCGACCTCCAAAGCCGGAGACGACTGAGGTGGCGGGTCGGGCAGATCAGGTTGCGCCTCGACGTCCAACCCGACCGGCTCCTCGGTGACATGGCTGGCCACGCCCCACAGGTTCGCGACCGCCTCGTCAGCGCTCGTGACCTTCCCCGGCGGAGGCGCGAAGTCGGGCGCCTCCTCACTTCGACCTGGTGGCACCTGGTCCTCGGCAAGCTGGTCTTGCGGCTCGCCCGGCTCATCGGAGTCCGGCGACTCCCTGACCTCAGGGTCCGTCTCGGCCCAGTCGGGTTCGGCGATTGCCGGCTCGGCTTGCTCAGGCTCGGCGATCTGCGGCTCGGCGACAGCCCCGAGTGGACCGGTGGAGGCCGGATCGCTGGTCTCGGTGGGCTGGCCGGGTTCGGATTCCTCTTCGACCACATCGGCGGGTACGACGACGTGTGCGGGTACGGCATCGCCCGCCGACTCGGCGTTGGCCGGCCACTCGATCCGAGCCTCGTCACTGGCGTCCAGCACGATGGCGCTCGCAGTCACAGCGCCGACCACGAGCGGAAGTTGCACCAACGAGTCCTGGTCGACCGGGGTCATGTCGATCCGTACCCGCCTGACGTCACCCAAGCCCACCTCCCGCCAGGTCTGGATCCCTGCGCCGTCGGCGACGACGTCACCCGTAGCCAGGTCCACGACCGAAAGCGAACCCCGGACCAGCGAATGCATCGAATCGCCGGTCCAGAAGAAGACCGCGAGGTTCGGCATGCGGTCGAGGCGGAAGGCCGCCAACTTCTCAGCCAGGTCACCGATGTCGGCGGCCGCGACGACGTCGTCCCAGATCGCGTTGAGCAAACCCGACTTGTTCGGTGGAGCGGGCTGCATGACGACCACACTGGTGGGCCCTGCGAGCACGATCCAGTCGCCCGGAACGTAGGTCGCGCGCCACGTGCCGATGGTGGACATGATTGACCCTCCTATCCGCGCGCCGAGCGGCGACGGTGCGGCCTATTCTGCCGCCTGCGGTGTCGCGTCTAGGAGGACTGGCCCCAAACGGCTCGAGCTCCAGCGTCTCCGGCGAGGAAGACGACCACCATCACCGCAATCGAGCCGAGCACGGCCAAGGCCGTCGCGACGATCCGGCCGGTGTTGCTGCGCAACCAGGGAAGCCGCTTCGCGACGAATGCCTCGATCGACGGTCCCGTGGCCAGCCACCACAGCACGGTGACGACGGCAAACACCACGCCGAGGGGCTCGACCTTCTCACCCAGGTCAGCATGGGCACGGATTTGCTGGCTCACCGAGTGGCCCATGCTGTGCAGCAGTTCGTCACCGGTCGCACCAGCCGCCAAGCCGGCTACGCCTGCCGCGATCCCAGCCAGGGGATACAACCAATCCACCCGGTCCCTCAGCCTCCCCCAGAAGCACCCGACCAGCACCAGAGTCGGAACGACGATCAGGAAAGCGACCGCGAAGTGCACGACCAGCGGGTGCAGAGGAAGACCGAACATGCCAGCGCTACAACCACTAGTTGACCGTTGAATCAATACCGGGGTAGGCGAAGAACTAGCAGGCCCAACTCACAGTGACGACGCCGTTGCCGTACGACGTCGCAGTCGTCGTCGACGTGTTGGACACCGTCACGCCCCCTGCCGTCGTCGCCGCATAGCTCGACCCCGCTCCGCCGCTGCCGCCGTCAGCGAGCTCGACGTAGGGACCCGAGCGCGACGTGGCCAGCGTGGCGGAACTACCTCCGGCACCGCCGGCGTATCCTCCGCCGCCGCCAGCACCCGAGCAGGGAATGTTGGGAAGTGGTGACACCTGGATCGCCGTGGCGCCGGCTCCGGTGCCGCCGTTCGCCCCTCCGCTGACACTGCTGCCGACAGCGCCTCCGTTCGAGCCCGTGGCTGAGTTGGAGTTGACCGTGACGCTGGCCTGAGTGTTGTTTGTCACGGAGGGCGCGACCGCTGTCCCGGCGGTGGTTCCGGTTGCACCGCCAGCACCGTTCAGGGTGAGCGTATTGGTGTTGTTGTTGTAGGTCGTGGTTTTGGATGTAGTTCCGGCCGTCGCGACGGTGGCCGTTCCACCGCTGCTACCGGCCCCGCCCTGACTCTGGGTCGCGGTCGTGAAGCCGACTCCACTCGTGGCCGAGTTGGTGCTGTACACACCGCCACCGCCCCCGGCCACCACGAGGGGGGTCACTCCGACGAGAATGGCCGAGCCTCCCCCACCGCCACCCCCGGTGTAGCTGTCGGAGGTCCCGCTGTTGCCACCGTTGCCGTACCCGAGCCCACCCTTGGACTGGTAGTTGGCACCCGCCGAGTACGGGTTGGAGAGTTTCGCATCCCCCTGACCACCCGCGACCAGAGTCAACGTCGTTCCCGCTGGAACCAGCAGCGACCCCGTCTGGATGGCGCCGGCTCCGCCGTTGGCCGTCGAGGCGGAACCACCGGCGCCACCTTGGATCGTGTACGTCACCGTGGCCGCGCACGTGATCGTCACGATCTGGGTGACCATCGCGGTCGACCCGTTCCCGGTGATCGTCACGGGAGCGATCGGCGAGGCCGCGAAGGCGGGGGCCGCCGCCGCGACAGTCACCACCGGCACGGTCCACGCCGCACCGACCACCAACGCCCTGCGGGACGGACCTCCGCGCCCTTTGGAGGCGCCGTTCACGGAACCCTGCTCAGACATAGCTCTTCCTCAGATCGAAGACCCCAACGAACTCGAGCCTAAGGCACCTCACTCGGGCCAGGGACCCGGGGCCCTCTCACGGACAACGATCCAGGACCCCAGAACCGGTTCGGCCCGGTTTCCCGAAGGGAACCGGGCCGAACCGTCGAACCTTGCCGTACTACTTGTTCTTCAGAGCTGCGCGAGCGGCCGCGAGGCGGGCGATCGGCACCCGGAAGGGCGAGCAGGAGACGTACGACAGGCCCGCCCGATGGAAGAAGTCGATCGAAGCCGGATCGCCACCGTGCTCACCGCACACGCCGGTCTTGAGGCCCGGCTTGGTGGCGCGACCCTTGTCGACGCCCATCTGCACGAGTTGGCCCACGCCGTCGGTGTCGAGCGACTCGAAGGGGTTCTTCTCGATGACCTCGCCGTCGACGTACGCCCCGAGGAAGCCGAGCTCGGCGTCGTCACGGCTGATCCCGATGCCGGTCTGGGTCAGGTCGTTGGTGCCGAAGCTGAAGAAGTCCGCCTGGTTCGCGATCTCGTTCGCGGTGAGCGCCGCGCGCGGGATCTCGATCATCGTGCCGACCGTGTACTCCAGCGACGAACCCGCAGCCGCCAGTTCCTCGTCGACCGCCTTCACGACGATCTCCCGCTGAGTCTTCAGCTCGGACTCGAACGCGACCAGCGGGATCATGATCTCGACGCCGACGGTCTCGCCTTCCTTCTCCAGTACGGCCAACGCTGCCCGAATGATCGCCCGAGCCTGCATATCCGGGATCGACGGGTAGAGCATCGCCAGGCGGCAGCCACGGGTACCGAGCATCGGGTTCTGCTCGTGGAGACGCTTGACCTGCGCGAGCGTCTCGCGCTCAGCCTCGATCTCCGCCTCGGGCGCACCGGTCAGTTCCAACCGCTGCACGAGCAGCGACTGCTCGGTCAGGTTCGGGAGGAACTCGTGGAGCGGCGGGTCGAGCAGGCGGACCGTGACGGGCAGCCCCTTCATCGCCGTGAAGATCTCCTCGAAGTCGGCCTGCTGCATCGGCAGGATCTTCGCCAACGCGGCAGCGCGCTCGTCCTCGGTGTCGGCCAGGATCATCTCGCGCACAGCCGGGAGCCGATCGGCGACCATGAACATGTGCTCGGTGCGAGCCAGGCCGATGCCCTCGGCACCGAGTTCGCGCGCCTTGGATGCGTCTTCGAAGTTCTCCGCATTGGCGCGAACGCCGAGCGTGCGAACTTCGTCCGCCCAGGCGCCGACCTGCTCGAAGTCCTCGTTCAACGACGGGGGCACCAGGTCGAGCGCGCCGGCGAAGACTTCACCGGTCGAGCCGTTCAACGTGACGACGTCGTCGGTGCCGTACACCACGTCGCCGATCGTCACGGTGCTGGCCTTGGGATCGATCTTGATGCCCGTGGCCCCGGCGACACAGGTGATGCCCATGCCCCGCGCGACGACCGCTGCATGGGAGGTCATGCCGCCGTGGGCGGTCAGCACTCCCTGGGACACCATGACGCCGTGGATGTCGTCGGGCGTGGTCTCAAAACGCACCAGGATGACCTTCTCGCCCTTGCCGCCACGCTCGGCAGCGTCGTCGGCGTCGAACGAGAGCGCGCCTACCGCTGCGCCCGGTGATGCCGGCAGGCCCTTGACGATCGACTTGGCCGTGTTCTTCGGGTCGATACCGGGGTGGAGCAAGGCGTCCAACTGGGCCGGCTCGATGCGCAGCAGAGCCTCTTCCTTCGTGATCAGGCCCTCGTCGACCATGTCGACGGCCGTCTTCACGGCCGCTGCGGCGGTCCGCTTGCCGTTACGGGTCTGCAGCATGTAGAGCTTGCGATCCTCGATCGTGAACTCCATGTCCTGCATGTCACGGTTGTGCAGTTCGAGCTTGGCCATGGTGTCGAGCAGTTCGGTGAACGCCTCGGGGAGCTCCGCTTCCATCTCCTCCAGCGGCCGCGGGGTCCGGATGCCCGCCACGACGTCCTCGCCCTGAGCGTTGGTGAGGAACTCGCCGTACAGCTCCTTGGCGCCGGTCGAAGGATTCCGCGAGAAGCAGACACCGGTCGCGGACGTGTCGCCACGGTTGCCGAACACCATCTGCTGGATGTTGACCGCCGTACCCAGATTGCGGGAGATGCCGTGAGCCTTGCGATAGACCTCGGCGCGGGGGTTGAGCCACGACTTGAACACCGCGTTCACGGCGCGGTTCAGCTGCTCGCGGGGGTCGGACGTCCACTCGCCGCCGAGCGCGTCGTTGGCCAACTGCTTGAAGGTGGCGGTGAGTTCCTTGAGGTCGTCGGCCGTCAGGTCTGTGTCGTTGGCGACGCCCTTGGCTCCCTTCATCTCGGTCAGCGCGTCTTCGAAGACGTGCGGGGGGATGCCCTCGACGACTTCGCCGTACATCTGGATGAAGCGGCGGTAGCAGTCGTACGCGAACCGCTCGTTGCCGAACTCGGCGATGACGCCCTCGACCGACGTGTCCGAGATGCCGAGGTTGAGGATCGTGTCCATCATGCCGGGCATCGACTGCACGGCACCCGAACGTACGGAGACGAGCAGGGGCCGCTCGGTCGCGCCGAGCTTGCGGCCGGTGCGCTCCTCGAGGCGGGCCAGCCCCGCCTGGACCTGGTCGGCCAGACCGGCCGGCCAGGCACCGTCGTTGTTCATCGCATCGACGCAGGCTTGGGTGGTGACGGTGAATGCATCCGGTACGGGGACGCCGATCTTGGCCATGTCGGCCAGGCCAGCTCCCTTGCCGCCCAGCAGCGGCTTCATGGACATGTCGCCTTCGGACAGGTCGTAGACGTACTTCGTCTCGGTCATCGTTTTCGACGTTCTCCTTGAAAGAGCAGCTCCGCACACCAGTGCCAATCCGCGGCCGTCTGCGGCTACGGCTGTCGCCGACGCCGGGGAGCTGAGTGACCGGCGCAGGCGTGACCGAAAGCCAGCCTATCGCCCGTCACCGGATGCTCCGACAGCGCCCACGTGCCGCGCATCCGGCCCGCTGAACGCTGTCGGGAGCCGTCGGCCGGGGATGTGAGAATGGGCCCGTGGTGGGGAATCTGGCAGCGGCGTTACTGGAACTAGCGATCTGCGGCGTCTTGATCGTGAGTGCGGTGGGCAAGTTCCGACATCCCGACCGCACCCGCCAGTCAGTCCTCGACCTCAAGGTCGAGAAGATCGTCAGACCCGAGTTCGCGGCCATCGCGCTGCCGGCCGCCGAAATCGTCGCAGCGCTGGCGTTGCTGAGCCTGTCGGGGTTCATGCACCTGCTGACGCTGGTCGGCATCTTCGTGTTGTTCGTGGCTTACCTGATCGTCGTGCTGCGAGCGTTGCGACAGCCAGTGCAGGCGACCTGCGCGTGCTTCGGCACGACGGAGCCGATCACGCGGCGCAGCGTGTTGCGCAACTCGCTCCTGGTAGCGCTGGTGCTCGCGGCCACGGTGGTGTCGGCCGAGATGGTGCCTCTGCTCAGCAGGTTGGTGCTCATGGGTCCGTCGGGATGGCTCACGGTGGCGTCGGTCGGGCTGATTGTGGCCGCCTGTGTCGCGAGCGTCCCCCGCCCGGCCGAGGCCGTCCCCGCCCCGGTATCCGGAGTCGTCGTCGACCCCGCAGACCTGGAGGATTACGTGCGTCTGCCGATCCCGTACGCGGTCCTGAACGACGCCGACGGGGGCCGCAGCACGTTGCGCGAGTTGGCGGCCACCCAGGCCCGGTTCGTCTTGCTGGTGTCGGAAGGCTGCGGAGGCTGCGAGACGCTTCGGCCTCACGTTGCGGAGTGGGCCCGGCGCCTCGCGCCGTCGGTCGGCTTCGTCGTCGTGACCGGCTCACCGATGAACCGACCGTACGAAGGTGACGTGGTGCACTATGTCGAGCCCGACAACAACGTCGGTTACGCGGTCGGGATGCATTGGCGCCCCGCCGCGCTCGTGCTGGGCATGGACGGTCTGCTGGCGGGTGGTCCCGTGCTCGGGGCCGAGGCCGTCAAAGAGTTCGCCAACGACGTCATCGCCCAACTCGACGAGGGCCGAATCGAGGCCGAGGCAGCGACCGACGCAGGTGTCGACGCCGGCGACCAGGCTCCGGCCGAAGGCCGCACCGCGTGACCCCCGCGACGGTCAGCGTCGTCGTACCCCACTACGGCGATCCGTCCCTCGCGCTCGCGCTGGTCGACGACCTTCGGCAGCAGACGTACGGCTCCCTCACCCTGGTCGTCGCCGACGACGCCTCACCCGAGCCCTTTCCCCAGACCGAGGGTGTGACCGTCGTCAGGCGCGCAGCGAACGGCGGGTTCGGTGCTGCTGTCAACAGCGGCGCCGCCGCCGCTACCGGCGACCTGCTGTTGATCCTCAACTCCGACCTGCGGATCGGCCCGACGTTCGTCGCCGACCTGGTGGCCGCCGCGACCCCCTGGCTGCCGGGCGTCGTCGGCCCGCGGATCCTCGACTCCGAGGGGCGGCTCACCTCCAGCGCGCGCCGGTTCCCGACGCTGCGCCACCAGGTGGTGGAATGGCTGACCCCGCTGGCCAGATACCGCGATACCGCGGCCTGGCGTTACCACGTCGGCCACGACCTGCGGCAGCAGGAGGCCACCAGCGAGTTCGTCACCGACTGGCTCGTCGGGGCGGCTCTGCTGCTGCCGTTGGAGGAGTTCCGGGCAGTCGGCGGGTTCGACGAGTCGTACGTCATGAACGCCGAGGAGGTCGACCTCCAGCGCACGCTGCGTGACCGAGGCGTGCCGAGCGTCTACGTGCCCGGTGTGGTGGCCACTCACACCGGCGGCGGATCGAGCGATCCGGCCAAGCGCCGACGCTGGCTGGTGGGCGCCCGCGATCGCTACGCCGAGAAGTGGGGCGGGGTCGGCGCCCTCCGCACCGCCCTGACCGCGGCCACGGCCGCGAACCTGGCCGTCAACGGGGCCCGCCGGGTGCTCGGCCGCGACGTGCACCCCCTCGACACGGCGCTGCAAGAGCTTGACCTCATCTGGCAGCGCCGTCAGCGCGCCGTACACTCGCGCCGAACGCCGAGCGGAGGAGAGAGTGCATGAGCGAGCACCCCGCCGTCGCTCGGATCGCTCGGCGCCTCACCGAGTTACCTCCTGGGATTCGTTGGCATCTCGGTGCCGCCGCCACCTCGCTCGTCTATCGGCGGGCGTTCGGCCGGATCGGGTCGGGGAGTGTCATCGTCCGGCCGCGAGTGCTCCGCGGCGTCGACCGGATCTTCCTGGGTGACGGCGTTGCCGTCTACGAAGGCGCTTGGATCCAGTGCGAGTCCGATGGCGGACCGCTGCAGATCGGAGACCAGACCTACATCGGCCATGACGTTCATCTCCACGCGATCGATCCCCTGACGATCGGTGCCCGCTGTGTCCTGGCCGACGCGGTGTTCGTGTCAACGACCGACCACGGGCGCGAGGACCGGACGACCACCCTCGGAACCGGCCCGGTCACGATCGGTGACGACGTGTTCATCGGACAACGCTCAATCATTCTCGGTGGGGTGACGATCGGCGACGGCGCCACAGTCGCGGCAGGCGCGGTCGTGACCAAGGACGTACCGGCCGGTGCCGTCGTTGCCGGCGTTCCCGCCCGGGTGATCGGCTAGTCGCGGTGAAGGTTCTCATCACCGGCGGCGCGGGATTCGTCGGCCAGCACCTGGCCAGGCGGCTGGCAGGGGCCCACGACCTGACCGCCCTCGACCTCCTCCATCCTCAGGTCCACCTCGATCCCGACGGCGCGAAGGCCGCGTTCCCAGGAACCGTCGTCGTCGGTGACGTCGCCGACCCGGCCGACTGGGCGACCCTGCCCCGGGCCGATCTGGTCGTCCATCTGGCGGCCGAGACCGGCACGGCGCAATCCATGTACGAACAGGACCGTTACACCGCGGTCAACGTTGGGGGCACCCGCCTGGCCGGCCAGATGGCTCGCCGGTGGGGCGCGCCACTGGTCTCGCTCAGCTCCAGAGCCGTGTACGGCGAGGGTCGCTACCGCACACCCTCCGGTGAGGTGACGTACGGCGTACCCCCGGCAGGCTCGCTGCCGGAGCCGTCGCAGGAGGACGACCCTCACGTCCCCGTGTCGGTGTACGGCACGACCAAGTCTCGGGGCGAGGCGGCGGTGGCTGACATCGCCGACGACATCCCGGTGACGATCCTGCGTCCGCAGAACGTGGTCGGGCCGGGCCAGGCCCTCCACAACCCGTACACCGGGGTCCTGGCGGCGTGGCTCGCCCGGCTGCGCGAGGGCCGACCCCTGCTGGTCTACGGAGACGGTCACCAGACCCGCGACATGGTGCACGTCGGCGACCTGGCCGCATTGATCGAGTGGTGCCTGGCGAACCCCGCTCCGCTCGGTGCTCCGCGCGTGTTGAACTGCGGCACCGGTGTCAGGACCACGCTGACCGAACTCGCCGGCTACGCGATCGAAGGCTCCCCCAGCCGTACCGGCCACATCGAGCACGTGGAGATCCACCGGGCCGGCGACATCGACCACGCCTGCGCGAGTCTCGCCCGTCTGGCCGAGGTCGGAGCCCCTCAGCCCACCTGCTCCACCCGCGACGCGGTCGTGGACTTCATCGCCTGGAGTTGGGACCGTCCTGGGGCCAAGTCGCAGGCGTGGGACGACGCGCTCGACGAGCTTGCGACCCGAGGCCTCACGTCGTGAACCATCGGCTGCTCCTGGTGACGCCGACCTTCCACGGGTACTGGCGCAACATCGGTGCCGCGTTCGAGCAACTGGGCTACGAGGTGACCGTTCACCGGTACGACGCCCACGACTCCCTCGTCAGCCGTACCCGCCATCACCTCACGGCGGAACTACCCCGTCGTCTCGGGCGGTCGACCGAAACCTTCCAACGGCGGCTCCTGACCACCGCGGCCATCCAGGCCGCACGCCGCGCCCACCCGGACGTGACGCTTGTCGTCAAGGGCGACCTGCTCGACCCCGACTTCCACGACGCACTCGGTACGGGCCCGCGGGTGCTCTGGTTGTACGACGAACTGCGCCGGACCCACCACACCGCCGAATCGGTCGGCGCCTACGACGGGGTCGCCAGCTACAGCCATCTCGACGTCGCGACGCTGAAGGCCGCCCGGGACAACGTGTCGTACGTACCGCTCGCCTTCGATCCCGCCGACACCCCGACGCCCCGACCCGGACCCGACTGTGTGTTCGTCGGCGCCCGGTACCCGAAGCGCGCGACGCTGTTGACCTCACTGTGGCAAGCGGGGATACCCGTCCGCGCCTACGGAAGGGACTGGTCCGTCCACGTCGCTGACCGGCTGCGCACGTGGTCCTGGCCTCGGCCCGATCTGCCGGCGGGACGCGACCTGCCGCGACCGGAGGCGTACGCGGTCATGGCCGGCGCTCCCGCGACGATCAACATCCACGGCGACCAGGACGGGTTCACGATGCGCACGTTCGAGGCGGCCGGGGTGGGCGGGGTGCAGTTCGTCGACCGCGACGACGTGTCCGACCTGTACGAGCCGGGCACCGAGATCGCCACCTTCTCCAGTGTCGACGCCCTGGTCGATCTGTGCCAGCGGGCCATCGCCGACCGCGCCTGGGGCGACCGATTGCGCGCCGCTGGCCGTGCGAGAACACTGGCGCAGCACACTTTCCGGCACCGAGCCAAGGAACTGGAACGACTATGGCACTCAAACACCCCGTAGACATCGCGGCCTGGCGCTCCTGGGAGGCCGGCCGGCACCCGCTCCGTCTGCTCAAGAAACAGATTCGGCGCAACACCCCCTCGTCGGTCTGGATCGCGAGCAACGGGTCGAACCCGGTGGTCGGCGTCCTCCTCGAGAGCCGCGCCATGTCCAGCCGGGCCGCGTTCCTGGAGCCGATCGCTCACCTCGCGGACCTGCCGGTCGCCGTGTTCGCGTCGTTCGACCCGACCGAGTTGGTGCCTCAGGATTGGCAGGTACGGCAGGTGCCAGACCTCCATCTGGGTCGGGATTTCCTGACCGGCCAGGTCTTGTTCGGAGCGGGTCATTATCTGGGCCTGGGGTCGGCCGCCTACGAGCAGGCCCTCACCCGCGGGGTGTCGTTCGTCGTGGCCCAGCACGGCCTGTTGACACCCGACTCTCCCCCGCTTCCGCCCGGGGCCCACGTGCTGGCCTGGAGCGATGCCGACACCGCGTTCTGGATCGGCGACCGCTCCGACGTGTCATCGACGGTGGTGGGCTCTCAGTTGTTGTGGCGGGCTGCTCGGCTCCCGGAGGTCGTGATCAGCCCCAAGGCCACTCCTGTCTATCTCGGCCAGTTGCACGGGGCCGAGTTGCCGCGGATCGGGATGCTGCGAGCCGCTGTGCGGTTCTGCCGTACCACCCACGGCGCGTATCGCCCCCATCCGTCGGAGGTGGACCACCTGTCGCGGCTCACCCACGCCACGTTCGAGGGTCTCGGGATCGACGTCGACCGTTCCGGCCGCCCGCTCGCCGATCTGCACCGGCCGGTCGTGGCTGCCTATTCGACGGGCGTGCTGGAGGCCGCCGCCCGGGGGATCCCGTCGTACGTGTTCTACCCCGATGCCCCGCCGTGGCTGCACGCCTTCTGGCGCAGGTACGGCATGCGACCCTGGGGCGGCGAGCCGACTCCGCCGCCGGACCAGCCGGCCGTCGAACCGGCTATCGCGGTGGCCGCCCACCTCCGGAATCTGGTCACGTGACTGCAGTCGCGGTCATCCCGGCGCGCGGGGGCTCGAAGGGGATCCCCCGCAAGAACCTGCTGCCGGTCGGAGGTCGGCCGTTGATCTGCTGGACGATCGCCCAGGCGCTCGCCGTCGACGGCCTGCGGGTGGTGGTCTCGACCGAGGACGCCGAGATCGCTCAGGTCGCCCGCACGGCCGGCGCCGAGGTCGTCGACCGTCCCGCGGAGCTCGCCGAGGACACCACCGCGACCGAGCCCGTCGTCGAGCACGTGATCACGACGCTGACGGAAACGGGCGAGCGCCCCGATGTGGTCATGCTGCTGCAGGCCACGTCTCCAGTACGACTTCCCGGCACCCTGGGCCGGGCCCTGGTTCAGCTCGAGACGACCGGCGTCGACTCGCTCGTCGGGGTCGTGCCCCAGGCTCCGTTCCTGTGGTGGCAAGGGCGGACACCACGCGCCGACTACCCCGTCGATGCCCGCCCCCGCCGCCAGGACCTGACCCCCGACCAGCTGCGCTACCGCGAAACCGGCTCGGTCTACGTGACCCGCACGCAGGTGTACGAGCAGGCCCGCAACCGGCTGGGCGGCCGGATCGGGCTGTTCGTCATGGATCCTGTGGAGGGCATCGACATCGACGAACCCGACGACGTGCCGATCGCCGAGAAACTGCTGGCGAAGGCGTACGGATAGGGAGTCAGACGCGCGGGGCTGCGATCTGGGCCGCGAGGTGACCTCCGCCGTACCCGTTGTCGATGTTGACCACTCCGATCCCCGGCGAGCAGGCATTGAGCATGCTCAGCAGGGGCGCGATGCCACCGAAGGCCGCGCCGTACCCGACGCTCGTAGGTACGGCGACCACCGGCGCTCGGACGAGGCCCGCCACCACCGAGGGCAGGGCCCCGTCCATGCCCGCGACCACGACGACGACGCCGGCCGACCTGAGCAGGTCCAGCTTGGCGAACGTGCGGTGGATCCCCGCGACGCCGACGTCGACCACCAGACGGGTCGGCCGCCCCAGGTAGCTGGCCGTGAGCTGAGCCTCGCGCGCGACGGGAAGGTCCGAGGTGCCGGCGCAGGCGACGACGACGAGTTCGCCGGTCGGTGCCGGAGGTTCGGCCGGCCAGGCGACCAACCGTGCGTCAGGGTAGTGCGCGGCGTCGGGCAACGCGTCGAGCACCGCTGCGGCCCGGTCGGTATCGGCGCGGGTGAACAACGTGACGTGGCCCGCTCCCCGCTCGCGAATGCGGTCGGCGATGTGGCGCACCTGGTCGACGCTCTTGCCCTCGCAGTAGACGGCTTCGGGGTACCCGCGGCGGTCGGCCCGTTCGTGGTCGAGCCAGGCGATGTCGTCACCCACGAGCGGCCTCGAGGGTACGGCTGCGCAGCACCTGCATGGTGAACGCGCCCGACGTGATCCCGTTCAGGTCGAGGGCGACGTGCCGGAAGCCGACGGCCTGGGCGATCCGGCCGATCTCGCCGCGCACGGCCGGCTCGACGGCCCGCCCCAGTTCGGCGACGGGTAGCTCGATCCGGGCGACCGCTCCGTGATGCCGCACCCGGCAGTCGCTGAAGCCGAGCAGCCGCAGGGCGTGCTCGAC
>JBDHZQ010000070.1:0-13877 GCA_039811945.1 Propionibacteriaceae bacterium | reverse complement strand
CGACATCGCATCCGGCTACCGTGGCCAGCGGTCCCGTCTTTACCGCAAGGCCAAGGAGCAGGTTCTCCATTCGATGGGCTACGCCTACCGCGACCGTCGCGATCGCAAGGGTGATTTCCGCGCCCTGTGGATCCAGCGGATCAACGCAGCCGCTCGGGCCGAAGGTATGACGTACAACCGCTTTATTTCCGGCCTCAAGGCAGCCGGGGTGGAGGTGGATCGCAAGATCCTGGCCGACCTCGCGGTGACTGATCCGCAGGCTTTCGCCGTTCTCGTCAAGACCGCGAAAGACGCGGCGCCCACCGCGGCCGCCTGAGTGTCGACGACGCGGGAGCCGCTCGCTGCCGCCGGTGCCGAGCCGATCGGACCTGCCTCGGCGGGGATGCTCCGGTCGGCTCGTCGGCTGCTGGCGCGCAAGGGCCGAGAGACGGCGGGTGAGTTCCTGACCGAGGGGCCGCAAGCGGTCCGCGAGGCGTGCGCTGCGGGAGTGGTACGGCGAGCGTTCGCCACTGCTGCGGCGGCGCACCGCCACCCTGAGTTGATCCGTTCACTCAGGCGAGTTGGCGCTGAGGTCCTCGAGGCCAGCGACAACGACATCGCCTCGCTGGCCGACACGGTCACACCGCAGGGGATCGTCGCGATCTGTCGCATCGTCGCTAGCGGCATCGACGACCTGGTCGCCTCGCGTCCGCGGCTGGTGGTCGTGTGCGCCCAGGTTCGGGATCCGGGCAACGCGGGGACGGTGATCCGCTGCGCCGACGCCTTCGGGGCCGAAGGTGTGGTGCTGACCCAGGGTTCCGTGGAGCCGTACAACCCGAAGGTCGTGCGAGCCAGCGTCGGCAGCCTGTTCCACGTGCCCGTGATCAGTGACGCGCCGCTGACCGAGGCGGTCACGGCGCTCAAGCGAGCCGGTCTTCGGGTCCTCGCCACCGACGGCACCGGTGCTGCCTCGCTCACCGATCTCGACCGTACCCGCGAACTCGACGGCAAGGTCGCGTGGCTCCTGGGTAACGAGGCGTGGGGTCTCCCAGCCGATGTGCTGGCGCTGGCCGACCGGGTGGTGCGGATCCCCATGTGGGGAGCGGCCGAGAGCCTCAACTTGGCGACGGCTGCCGCCGTGTGTCTCTACGCCACGGCAGCCGCGCAGCACCGAACCTAGAACGCTGACCAGCCCGAAGAATGCAGTGAGGGGAAGATGTCCGGCCCGAACACCAACTACGACCCTGTCCAGGTGACTCCCCTGGGCGCCGAGGCGGTCGACGCCATGGTGACCAGCGCCCTGGCAGCCTTCGGAGCCGCCCAGACGATGGCCGAGCTCAAGGCTGCGCGCCTCGCCCACTGCGGGGACCGTTCGCCCCTGGCCTTGGCCAACCGCGAGATCGGGGCGCTGCCGCCGGCTGCCCGCAAGGAGACCGGCAGTCGCCTCGGCGCCGCGCGCGCCCGTGTTCAGCGGGGTCTTGCCGAGCGCGAAGCCGTCGTCGGCGAAGCTGAGCTGGCACAGCGCCTGATCGCCGAGACCGTCGATGTCACGCTCCCGGTCGCGCTGGTGCCGGAGGGTGCGGTGCACCCCATCACCGCTCTCATGGACCAGCTCGCGGACGTCTTCGTCGCGATGGGCTGGGAGATCGCCGACGGCCCCGAAGTCGAAGGAGTATGGCTCAACTTCGACGCCCTCAACATCGGGCCCGACCACCCCGCGCGTGGCGAAACCGACACGTTGTTCGTGGAGGATCTCGGCAGTGGCCTGGTGATGCGCACCCACACGTCACCGGTCCAGATGCGGTCGATGCTCCAGAGGCCGCTTCCGGTCTACGTGGTCTGTCCCGGCAAGGTCTACCGTGCCGACGAGTTCGACGCGACCCACGTGCCCGTCTTCCACCAGATCGAAGGGCTCGTGGTCGACGAGGGCATCTCGATGGCTCACCTGATCGGCACGCTGCGCCACCTGGCGCGCACGATGTTCGGTGATATCGAGATCCGCATCCGGCCCAACTACTTCCCGTTCACCGAGCCCAGCGCCGAACTTGACCTCGAGTGCTTCGTCTGCCACGGCGCCTCGGTCGGCAATCCCGACGCCCCCTGCCGTACCTGCTCCTCGGAAGGCTGGATCGAGTGGGGCGGCTGCGGTGTCGTGAACCCACGCGTCTTGCAGGCCGCCGGCATCGACACCGAGCGCTATTCGGGGTTCGCCTTCGGCATGGGAGTCGAAAGGACCTTGATGTTCCGCAACAACGCCGCCGACATGCGCGACATGGTCGAAGGTGACGTCCGGTTCGGCCGCTCCCTGATCGGGGGTGCCCGATGAAGGCCCCGATCTCGTGGCTGGCGGATTTCGTCGCGTTCGACGAGCCCCTGACCGGTCGCACGATCGCCGACGCCTTGATCCGGGCCGGTCTGGAAGTCGAGACGGTCACCAAGACCGACGCCGACCTGAGCGGGCCGATCGTGGTCGGGCGGGTCGTGTCGTACCGTGACGAGCCGCAGAAGAACGGCAAGACGATCCGCTGGTGCCGGGTCGACGTCGGGCCCGAACACAACGCGGGTGCCTCCGAGCCCGACGACGACGGAGGGTCACGCGGCATCGTCTGCGGCGCCCACAACTTCGCCGTCGGCGACTTCGTGGTCGTCTCGCTGCCCGGGGCGGTGCTGCCTGGGGGGTTCGCAATTGCGGCTCGCAAGACGTACGGACACATCTCCGACGGCATGATCTGTTCGATGCTCGAACTCGGGATCGGTGACGATCACGAGGGCATCCTCGTGCTCCCCCCGACCGACGACGACGGTCGCCCGCTCGCGCCCGGTCAAGACGCCTTGGCTCTGCTCGGTCTGCGCGACGAGGTGCTCGACATCGCCGTCACCCCCGACCTGGGCTACTGCCTGTCGATCCGTGGTCTGGCTCGCGAGACCGCCCAGGCGTTCGGTTTGCCGTACACCGACCCGGTCGACCGTCCCACCCCGCCGCCGACCGCGGATGGCTTCGCAGTGCGCAGCGACACCGCCGGCTGCCCGCTGTTCGTCGCGCTCACGGTCGAGGGGGTCGACCCAGCGCGCCCGAGCCCTCAGTGGATCCAGAGTCGGGTCCGGATGGGCGGCATGCGGTCGATCTCGCTCGCCGTCGATATCACGAACCTGGTGATGCTCGAATTCGGCCAGCCCATTCACGCGTACGACGCCAATCGCCTGTCCGGGGGCATCGTCGTACGGCAAGCGCGGCCGGGGGAGAGCCTGGTCACTCTCGACGGTCAGGACCGAGTCCTCGACGCTGAAGACATCGTGATCACCGACGACTCGGGAGTCATCGGCCTCGGTGGCGTCATGGGCGGTGAGTCGACCGAGATCACCGACACGACGACCAAGATCGTGATCGAGGCGGCCCATTTCGATCCCGTCGCGATTTCACGTACGGCACGGCGCCACAAGCTCCCGAGCGAGGCGTCGAAGAGGTTCGAACGAGGTGTCGACGCGAACGCCGCCTACTCGGCGGCCCATCGCGTGGCGTCGCTGCTCGTCCAGTACGGCGGCGGCAGGCTGGGTACGGCGGAAACCGTCGTCGGCGCCGTACCCGCGATGCCCGAGCAAACCATCCGTGCCGCGCTGCCTCAGGAAATTCTCGGCACCCCCGTACCCGCAGACCGCGTCGTCGACATCCTCCGCGCCTCGGGCGTGACCGTGACGGTCGACGGCGACCACCTCCACCTGGTGCCCCCGTCCTGGCGCCCCGACCTGCGGGACCCGTACGACTACGTCGAAGAAGTCGGCTGCAAGGTCGGCCTCGACACGATCGAACCGGTCGTGCCTCGCGCACCCGGCGGCCGGGGCCTCTCCGCCCGCCAGAAGGCGCGACGGGCGTTGAGCGCTGCTCTTCCGGGGGCTGGATTCGTGGAGGTGCTCCAGTTCCCGTTCGCCTCCAGCGGCGACCTGGACAGGTTGGGTCTGCCCGACGACGATCCGAGACGAGCTTTGGTACGGTTGGTCAATCCGTTGGCGGATACCTCCCCCTACCTTCGCACGACATTGCTGCCGGGGCTGTTCGCGGCCGTGGCTCGCAATCGGTCCCGCGGGTTGGACGACCTCGCCCTGTACGAGGTCGGCGCCGTCTTCCGTGGGCCCACGGGGGTCGCCCCGATCCCGAGCGTCGCCGGCCGGCCGTCCGAGACCGAGTTGGCTGCGATCGAAGCCGCACTGCCGAACCAGCCGGTGAGGATCGCGTGCGTGGTCACCGGTGCGTGGAGAGCAGCGGGGTGGGACGGTCCCGCCCAGCAAGCCGGCTGGCAGCAGGCGATCGCGTTCGCCCAGACTGCGGCCCGCGTCTTCGGGGTGACCCTCGACGTCAGCGCCGACCGGCACGCCCCCTATCATCCGGGCCGGTGCGCCGAGTTGTCCGTCGGGGGAGTGCACATCGGCCATGCCGGCGAACTTCACCCGACCGTCTGCCAGGCCTTCGGTCTGCCCGAGCGTACCGCAGCCGCGGAATTCTCCTTCGAAGAGCTCTTGGCCGTCGCACCGGGAGCCGGGTCGATCACGCCCATCTCGACCTGGCCGGTGGCCAAGGAGGATGTCGCTCTGATCGTCGACGACAGCGTTCCTGTCGCCGACGTCGCTGCTGCCTTGGTCGACGGTGCCGGTGACCTCCTGGAGTCGATTCACTTGTTCGACGTCTACACCGGGGATCAGGTGGGTCAGGGCAAGAAGTCTCTGGCCTTCGCGCTCCGGTTCCGGGCCAGCGACCGGACGCTGAAAGACACCGAAGCCGCGGGTGCCCGCGACGCGGCGACGGCTTCGGCCGTCGAACGGTGCGGAGCGGTTCCGAGGATCGGATAACGAGTTTGCATTCTAATTCCAACGACGACATGGTTATGCCGTGACGATTCGAGTAGCAGTAGCAGGCTGCACGGGCTATGCCGGCGGTGAAGCCGTACGCCTGCTCGCCGCCCACCCCGATGTGGAGCTCGGTGCCCTGACGGCTAAGGCCAGCGCCGGCACGAAGCTCGGAACCCACCTGCCGCATCTGCCCGAGCTGCGCGAACGCATCGTGGAGGACACCACGGTCGAAGTTCTGGCCGGGCACGACGTGGTCTTCCTGGCGTTGCCCCACGGTGCCTCGGCCGAGGTGGCCCTGGCCCTGCCCGACGACGTCCTCATTCTCGATTCGGGTGCGGATTTCAGACTCCGGTCGGCCGACGACTGGGTTCGGTTCTACGGGACCGCCCATGCCGGCACCTGGCCGTACGGGCTGCCTGAGATCCCAGGGCAGCGCGAGAAGATTCGCAACACCCGTCGGATCGCCGTCCCCGGTTGCTATCCCACGTCGGTGACCTTGGCGCTCGCGCCCGCCGTTCACGCCGGTCTCGTCGACACCGACGACATCGTGGTCGTGGCAGCCTCCGGTACCTCCGGCGCCGGCAAGGCCCTCAAACCCAACCTGCTGGGATCCGAAGTGATGGGTTCGGTCAGCGCGTACGGCGTCGGTGGCGTCCACCGCCACACCCCCGAAATGGTGCAGAACCTCGTTGCTTGCGGTGCCGACACGGCGTCGGTGAGCTTCACCCCGCTGCTCGCGCCGATGCCACGGGGGATTCTGGCCACGTGTACGGCTTCCGTGCGCCCGGGCGTCGACGCAGCCGCGATCCGGGCCGCGTACGAGGCCTTCTACGCCGACGAACCGTTCGTCTTCTACCTGCCCGAGGGCTCGTGGCCGCAGACCCAGTCTGTGGTCGGGTCGAACGCGGTCCACGTGCAGACCGCCCTCGACACGTCGGTGGGTCGACTGGTCGCGGTGTGTGCGGTCGACAACCTCACCAAGGGCACCGCCGGGGGTGCGGTGCAGTGCATGAACCTGGCGCTCGGATTGCCCGAGACCACTGGTCTGACTGTGAACGGGGTGGCACCGTGACCGAGCCGATCGTCCGGGGGCGCGACGGCGTGACCGCGCCGCAGGGGTTCGAAGCAGCGGGGATCTCAGCGGGCCTCAAGAGCAGTGGCGGGCTCGACGTGGCTCTCGTCCGCAGCTCCGGGCCTCGGTACGACGCTGCCGCGGTCTTTACCTCCAACCGGGTCTTTGCGGCGCCTGTGGCCTACTCCCGTACCTCCGTATCTGACGGGAAGCTCCACGCGGTGATCCTCAACTCGGGGGGAGCGAATGCCTGCACGGGCCCGGCCGGCTTCGCCGACACCGTCTCGACAGCCGAAGTGGTGGCGCACCTGCTCCAGTGCGAGGCCACCGACGTCGCCGTGTGTTCGACGGGGTTGATCGGGGTCCGGCTGCCGATGCCTCGTCTCCTCGCCGGAGCAGCGGCCGCCGCCGCCGACCTCTCCGAGCTCGGCGGGCCGTCCGCTGCTCGGGCGATCATGACCACCGACACCGTGCCGAAGATGGCCGTGGCCTCGGGATCGGGCTACGTCGTCGGAGGGATGGCCAAGGGCGCCGGCATGTTGGCGCCGGGTCTGGCGACGATGTTGGTCGTGGTGACGACCGACGCCGCGGTCGACTCCGCCGACCTCGACGCCGCCCTTCGCGAGGCGACGAGACTGACGTTCGACCGCGCTGATTCGGACGGCTGCATGTCGACGAACGACACGGTCCTCCTGCTGGCGAACGGCGCCTCGAAGGTAACGCCCGACCTCGCGGAGTTCAGGGGCGTTCTCACCGACGTGTGCGCCAGCCTCGCCCGGCAGTTGATCGCCGACGCCGAGGGTGCCGAGCACGAGATTGGGATCGAGGTCGCTAGCGCGGTGAGCGAGGAGGACGCAGTCGAGGTGGCGCGGGCCGTCGCCCGGTCGAACCTCTTCAAGTGCGCGATCGCCGGCAACGACCCGAACTGGGGCCGCGTCGTCGCCGCCGTCGGCACGACGAAGGCGACCTTCGACCCGGACCTGCTCGACGTGAGCTTCAACGGCGTCGAGGTCTACGCACACGGGTCCATCGGGGCCGACCGAAGCCAGGTTGACCTTGCACCACGCGTCGTCGGAGTGCGGATCGGCCTCAACGCCGGCGAAGCCAGCGCGACCGTCTGGACCAACGACCTCACCCACGGCTATGTCTCCGAGAACGCGGATTACCCGACATGACCGCACCGTCGCTGCAGGAGTTCGTCGGACGGACCGTGGTCGTGAAGTACGGCGGCAACGCCATGACCGACGACAGCCTCAAACGGGCCTTCGCCGCCGATATCGCCCACCTCCGCGCCCTCGGGGTGAACGTCGTCGTCGTCCACGGCGGCGGCCCCCAGATCTCGTCGATGCTCGCGCGCCTGGGGATCTCGTCGGAGTTCCGGGGTGGTCTGCGGGTGACGACACCCGAGGCGGTCGACGTGGTCCGCATGGTGCTCGTAGGGCAGGTCGGACGCGAACTGGTGGGCCTGGTCAATCGGCACGCCCCGGTCGCCGTGGGGATGTCGGGGGAGGACGCCGGCACGTTCACGGCGGTTCGCCGGGGTCTGGTGATCGACGGCCAACATGTCGACCTCGGACTCGTGGGCGATGTGGCCGACGTGTCGCCCGGCCTGATCTTCGACCATCTCGCGGCCGGCCGGGTCCCCGTCGTCGCCACACTCGCCCCCGATCCTGACGGCGTCGTCCACAATGTCAACGCCGACACGGCGGCGGCCGCGCTCGCGGCAGCTCTCGGTGCCGCTCGACTCGTCGTGCTCACCGACGTCGCCGGCCTGTACCGGGATTGGCCGAACTCCGCCGAGGTCGTGGCCGAAATCTCGGCGGTCGAGCTCGATGCGCTGATCCCCGACCTCGAAGCAGGCATGCGGCCGAAGATGGAAGCGTGCCTGGCGGCGGTGCGCGGAGGCGTGCCTTCGGCCACTGTCATCGACGGACGGGTCCCGCATTCGGTGCTCGCCGACCTCGACGGCAGCCACAGCGGAGGCACCACGGTGGTCCCCGACGAGCGGAGCAACTCATGACCTGGCACGACGACTACGCCGGTTCGATCATGAATACGTTCGGTCTGCCGGCGCGCGAGTTCGTCCGTGGGCAGGGAGTTCACCTGTACGACGCCGACGGTCGCGAATATCTCGACCTCCTCGCCGGGATCGCGGTCAACTCGCTCGGTCACGCTCACGCGGCCTTCGTAGCGGCCCTGGCCGACCAGGCGGCGACGTTGTCGCACGTGTCGAACTTCTTCGCGACCCCGCCGCAAGTGGAGCTGGGGGAGCGGTTGGCTGCCCTGCTCGGGCACGGCACGAAGGTGTTCTTCACCAACTCCGGGACCGAGGCCAACGAGGCCGCGTTCAAACTGACCCGCCGCACCGGCCGTACCCGGATCGTCGCCGCGGAGAACAGCTTCCACGGGCGCACCATGGGCGCGCTGGCGCTCACTCACAAGGCGGCGTACCGTGAACCGTTCGCGCCGCTGCCCGGCGACGTGACGTTCGTGCCGTACGGCGATGCCACGGCCTTGGAACGTGCCGTCGACGAGACGGTCGCGGCCGTCGTCCTCGAACCGATGCAAGGCGAGGCGGGCGTCATCGTGCCGCCGCCGGGATACCTCGCCCAGGCGCGGGCCGTCACTTCTGCTGCGGGGTCATTGCTGTGGCTCGACGAGGTGCAGACGGGGCTGGGCCGCGCGGGGGCCTGGTTCGACCACACGCGGGAAGGCATCATCCCCGACATCGTGACCCTGGCCAAGGGCTTGGCCAACGGGTTCCCGATCGGGGCCTGCCTGGCGACGGGTGCCGCAGCCGACGCGTTGCAGCCCGGCATGCACGGAAGCACGTTCGGCGGTAATCCGCTGGCGGCCCGAGCCGCCCTGACCGTGATGTCGATCCTGGAACCGCTGTTCGGCCAGATCACGCGCGTTGGCGAAGATCTGGCCGATGCGTTCGCCGACCAACCCGGGATCGTCGCTGTCCACGGTCGAGGTCTGCTGCGCGGACTCGAACTTGCCGACCCGATCGGGCCGGCGCTGGTGAAGGTGGCCCTGGATTCCGGCTTCGTGATCAATGCGCCTCGACCCGACCGGATCCGGCTGGCACCGCCTCTGATCGTGACGACCGCGGAACTCCAGCCGTTCGTGGCTGCTTGGCGCGGGCTGTACGAGGCGGCGCTCCGCGCATGAGGGGCGACCTGCCCAAGGCGCGTCGGCAGGCTCGGATCGCCGAGTTGATCAGTCGTCAATCGGTGGCGAACCAGGCCCATCTGCGGCAACTGCTCGCGGCTGAGGGTTGGGAGGTGACGCAACCGACGCTGTCACGCGACCTGCTCGATTTGCGGGCTGTTCGGGTCAGGGGCGCCGACGGAGCCGTCGGGTATGCGATGCCCGACGATTCGGTGGGCGACGAACGCGACGCGGTCGTACGGCTGACCCGCCTATGCCAGGATCTGCTCCTGCGCGCCGAGGCGAGCGGAAACCTGGTCGTCGCCCGCACACCGGCGGGGGCAGCTCAGTTCTTCGCCTCGGCGATCGACCGTGTCGGCTGGCCCGACGTGCTGGGCTGCGTGGCGGGCGACGACACGGTGATGTTGGTGACGCGCGATCTCGAAGGAGGCTCGGCCGTGTCCGAGCGGCTCTTGGGCTTGGGAATGGAGGAGCAGTGACGCACGGAGTGCTGTGGGGAGGCCGGTTCGCCGGAGGCCCGGCCGACGCCATGTTCGCCCTGTCGAAGTCGACCCAGTTCGACTGGCGGCTCGCGCCGTACGACTTGGCGGGCTCGAAGGCTCATGCCTTGGCGCTACGGGCAGCGGGACTGCTGACCGAGGCCGAATACGACGGGCTCGTCGCCGGGCTGGACGGCCTCGCCGCCGACGTCGCGTCTGGTGCCTTCGGCCCTCTCGAAACCGACGAGGACGTTCACGGAGCCCTGGAACGCGGGTTGACGGAGCGCTTGGGGGTCGAACTCGGCGGTCGGTTGCGCGCGGGACGGTCCCGGAACGACCAGATCGCCACGCTGATCCGGATGTACCTCCGCGACGCCCTGCGTGGGCTGTCCGCCGACATCGTGGGAGTGGTCGACGCGATTCGTGGTCAGGCGGAGCGGCATCTGGGCGTTCCGATGCCTGGCCGTACCCATCTCCAGCACGCCCAGCCCGTCCTGCTCAGCCATGCACTCCTGGCCCACGCCTGGCCGCTCGTGCGCGACATCGATCGGATCGGTGATCTCGATCGCCGCCTGGCTGTCAGTCCGTACGGCTCTGCCGCATTGGCCGGTACGTCCCTCGGACTCGACCCCGAGCTCGTGGCCCACGAACTCGGTTTCGCCAGCTCCGTGGCCAACTCCATCGACGGTACGGCTGCGCGCGACCTGGTCGCCGAGGCTGCCTACGTGTGCGCTCAGGTGGCCGTCGACGTGTCCCGGCTGGCCGAGGAGGTCATCTTGTGGTGCACCCACGAGTTCGGGTTCGCCACGTTGGACGACGCCTGGTCGACGGGGTCGAGCATCATGCCTCAGAAGAAGAATCCCGACGTCGCCGAACTCGCGCGCGGCAAGGCCGGACGCCTGATCGGCAATCTCACCGGACTCCTCGCCACGCTCAAGGGATTGCCCCTGGCGTACAACCGCGACCTCCAGGAAGACAAGGAACCGATCTTCGACTCACTGGACCAGTTGCGGGTGCTGCTGCCGGCGGTGGCCGGGATGGTTGAAACACTGACCTTCCACCCCGATCGGCTGGCCGAACTCGCACCCCGTGGGTTCTCACTGGCCACGGATGTCGCCGATTGGTTGGTACGGCAGCGCGTCCCGTTTGCCCGAGCTCACGAGATCGCGGGGGAAGTGGTGCGCTACTGCGAGGCCCGCGGGCTCGAGTTGTCCGACCTCACCGCCGACCAGATCGCCGAGATTTCACCAGAGTTGGGTCCCGGCGTGCTCGACGTCCTGACGGTGGCCGGCTCCATTGATGCCCGGTCCGGCAGGGGAGGTACGGCGAGGGCTCGCGTCGCCGAGCAACTGACCCAGCTTCGTCAGGTCGTCCCACCCGGGCAATAGCGCTCCGTCGCCATCCATCCTGCTGGAGACGATCAGGCTGGGGGCGGGCAGGTGCACGCGCCGTGAGGCTTGGTGTCGTTGACGTGGATCTGTTGCGTGATCGCTGGGTGATGGTAAGGGTCTGCGCTGCAGGGACAATTGTGTCCCCAATTGAACGTGACCGTGGCGTCGAAGGTCAGGTTCGCACTGTTCGTACTGTTGTCGAACCGGAACGTGACGTCCCGGGTTCCCCCTGCGGCGACCGCGTAGCACCCTGACGCCGGAGGGACGCTGGTCCAGGTGCCGATACCGTTGGTGATGTTGGTCATGGTGAGATCGCAGAAATAGATGGTGTCGTTCGGATCGTTGTTCACGACCGTGAAAGTCACCGCGTACGACTTATCCGTGGTTCCGGTGCAACTGCTGCCGGGCCACTTGCAGGCCGCTTTGTACGTCATGGTCGGAGGCAGGCTTGAGATCGCGTAGGCCGGTGCTGCGGCGGCCACCATGATCGCCGGCACGCTCCACCCGACACCCTTGGCGAGGGTGCGCCGGGAGACGCCCTGATCGTGGGCGGAAAGGTTTGCGGTCATGGGCTCCCCCAACTGTCAAGTCCGAACGAAGGTGAGCCTAACAGCCTGCTCCCTGTGCTTCGGCGGGGTGGGCGGAAACCATCCGTGGGGTGCAACAACTTCTGGCTCCACTGATGAAATATTCCTTACTTGGTTTGGATTCTCGGTATAAGTAGGCATTGTCCCTGCTCGACCAAAGGTTGAGACTGGGACGGTCGCTGGCTCCCTGATTTCGGCAGGAAATACCCTCCGGGGCATTTCGGATGAAATTTCCTACTCGCTGTATCGGAATGTGGGGCGGCTTCGCCCACACCGAGTCTCGAGTGGACGCTGCCACGGATAGACCCCGAGAACCCGCGCACAACCCAGAGCTGCGGCGGGCCCGGTGCGGCTGGCGGGGGCAATGTCGTACCCGGAAACGCGTCCGAGCCGCGCGCATGGTCCCAGTACCATGCCGCGAGTGAACGCAGTACTTGACGAACTGGCGTGGCGTGGGCTGATCGCCGAGTCGACTGACCCCGAAGCGCTGGCCGCGCACCTCGATGCCGGGCCCGTCTCCTTCTACGTCGGGTTCGACCCGACGGCGCCGTCGATCCACTTCGGAAATCTGGTCCAACTGATCCTCGCCCGCCATCTCCAGGCAGCCGGCCATCGGCCCTACCTCCTGGTCGGCGGCGCGACCGGACTCATCGGTGATCCGAAGCAGACGTCGGAGCGGCAACTCAACCCTGCCGAGCTCGTTGCATCGTGGGCCGAGCGCATCCGATCGCAAGTCGCGCGGTTCGTCTCGTTCGAGGGCGAGAACGCTGCGGTGATCGTCAACAACTACGACTGGACCTCCGGCCTGTCGACGATCGACTTTCTCCGCGACATCGGCAAACACTTCCCGGTCAACCGAATGCTGGCCAGAGACGTGGTGCGCAACCGGTTGGAGTCCGGCATCTCTTATACAGAGTTCTCCTACGTGCTCCTGCAATCGATGGACTTCCTGCATCTCCATCGCACGTACGGCATCACCCTGCAGACCGGCGGATCCGATCAATGGGGCAACATCACAGCCGGCGTGGAGTTGATCAGGCGGGCCGAAGGGGCGAAGGTTCACGCCCTGGCGACGCCACTGCTGACGAAGGCGGACGGCACCAAGTTCGGCAAGACCGAGGGCGGCACAGTGTGGCTCGACGCGGCGCTAACCAGTCCGTACGCCTTCCACCAGTTCTTCCTCGGCGCCGAGGACGAGATGGTGGGCACGTACCTGCGTGTCTTCTCGGGCCGTACGGCGCAGCAGATCGCCGAACTCGAACGGGAGACCGCCGAGCGTCCCCACCTCCGGCTCGCCCAGCGGGCGCTGGCCGACGACGTCACCGATCTGGTCCACGGCGTCATCGAACGGGAATCGGCCGCCGCGGCGGGTGCGGCACTGTTCGGTCGAGGCGATCTCCACGACCTCCCGACGGCCACGGTTGCTGCGGTGGCCAAGGAACTGGCCGCCGGTGAGATCCGCAACGGTCAGGAGACGACGGTGGCGCAGGCCATGCACGTCGCTGGTGTCGTGCCGAGTCTTTCCGCCGCGCGTAGGGCGGTGGCCGAGGGCGGGGCGTATCTCAACAACCAGAGGGTGTCGGATCCCGACCAGGTGCTCACGGCAGCAGACCTGTTGCCGGGTGGCTACGTCGTGGTACGGCGCGGCAAGCGCACGGTCGGTGCGGTTCAGATGCGCGCTGACTAGGGGGGACACGCTGAGACGCGCCCGGCGGAACGCTCGATTTGACTCCGTGCATCCGTGCCCGTAACGTATACCAAGCCTCGCCGGTGAAACGGACGAAGCGAACGCCACCAGCAGAGCCTTCAGGGCTCAGGGTGGATCAACGTTCGCAGCGGCCGATCGGGAGGTCTTCACTCTGACGAAGACAGCGGTCCACGGGTTGATTCCCGGGCCCGCAGACCTCGTCGCGAGCGATGCCGGAAAGCTCCGGAGCTGGATTTGACAGCCTCTGAGTCGAAGGGTAAAGTTAGTCGAGTTGCCCCAAGCTGCGGTTGAAGCCAAAGCGCGGGACGCACCCGAAACTTGAGAACTCAACAGCGTGCTTAAAGTCAATGCCAAATAATGCACATTAAATGTGCCCCGTCTGGCGATTCTACAAGATCGTCGGAACGGTTCCTTTGATTAATTGATTGAGATCCAGCAATGGGTCTGGTCAGGCAGTCAACCTTTGTTGAGACGGTTCCTGGGCTAACACCCACACCGATATTTTTCAACGGAGAGTTTGATCCTGGCTCAGGACGAACGCTGGCGGCGTGCTTAACACATGCAAGTCGAACGGTAAGGCCCCTTCGGGGGTACACGAGTGGCGAACGGGTGAGTAACACGTGAGCAACCTGCCCTTGACTCTGG
>JBDHZQ010000069.1:0-13914 GCA_039811945.1 Propionibacteriaceae bacterium | reverse complement strand
GCCGTCAGCCCGGTCGCCGCGAAGAACAGCACGAGCAGCATCGACACCATCGACGTCCACGAGTGCAGATTGCGCGACCACTTATGGGCGAGTGCGCGCGGAGTCTGCTTGCGTGGCAGTCGCGCCGGTCTCACCGGCGCCGCGGTCGTCGTGGCGGCCATCAGACGGTGTAGGCAAGTTTGACAGCGCTGAGCTCGCCGTTGGCACTGAGGTTCTTGGCCAGACCCTGGGCGCCGAGGGTGACCTGCTCGCGCACCAGCGAATGCGACCCGTGCTCGCGCGCCGACTCGACGCACAGGTAGTACGACCCCGCCGTCACCCTGGCTCCGTTCAGATCGGTGAGATCCCACGAGACCGAGTACGACCCCGGCGCTCGCGTCGCGCTCGACCCGGCTTCCTCACCTTCCGACACCTGGTACCACTTCGACAGTTCGTTCAACCATCGGTCGTTGTCCTGCAGGTGCCACAACGAGATGGTCCTCACCAGTTTCCCGCTGGAATTCTCTGCCCAGACAGCGATGTACGGGTTCCGCACCCGACCTCCGCCGTCAGCTGCGGCGTACGTGAAAGACAGCGCGGCTTTCGCCGATGCGGGTACGGCACCCCCCGCGGCCCCGCTCGCTGCCGCAGAGGCACTGGTTCCGGCGGCGGTGGCCTTCGACGATGTGCCGGTCGCGCCCGACGAACCGAGCACCGCCTTGTCGTTCGTGCACCCCGCCACCCCCAGGATCGCTGCCGCCGACGCGCCAGCCACGAAGGCCCTGCGGCTCACGGTCGAGAAACGCGAAGGGTTGAAGTTCATAGTTCGTACTCCCACTGAATTTCGTTGCCTACGCGGGAGAAGGTAGGGAATCCACTTGTGCATATCCTGTGAGATGACTGTGTCGCGAATGGGCCTTCGGGTGCGTCTGCGAATGGCTACGCCAGCATGAAGATCCGGATGGCGATCACTCCGACCAACACTGCGGTGAGCCCGGCCAGACCCGCTGCCTGTACCGCATCCCGGCGCTGCCGAGGTGCCGCGATCAACACGAGCATCGCGGCTGCACCGGCCAGGAGTCCTCCGAGGTGTCCCTGCCACGAGATCGTGTCCGGATTCAACACGGTGATGACGACGTTGAGTCCGAGCAGCAACAGCACTTGACGCACATTGCCCCGATGCTTGATCGCGACGACGAATACCGCGCCCATCAGGCCGAACAGTGCCCCAGACGCGCCGACGGTCTGGGAATCCGGTGCGCTCAGCCACATGACGACAGCCGATCCGCCGAGGGCGGCAATGCCGTACACCGCAAGGAAGCGCCCACGCCCCAGCACCCGCTCGAGCAGCGGGCCCAGGATGTACAGCGACACCATGTTCACCGCGAGATGGAGGAGGGCGACCTGGGTGAACGCGCTCGTCACGACTTGCCAGACCGCGCCGTGGGCGACGCCGGCGTCCCAGACGCCGGGGATCGCCGCGCACCGCTCGAGGGTGGCACCGGGGTAGTAACTGCCGGAGTCGTCGGCAGACATGCAGATTCCGCGGGGGATGAGCGCGAGCGCGTCGACCAACCGGCTCCGGCCCCCGCCGGTCGCAGTGATCGCCAGCCAGACCAGCACGTTGGCGGCGATGAGCGCGAACGTCGTCAGTCGCGGGTCGCGGGAGAGGCGGCCGCCGTACGCTAATTCCCCCTGCCTCGTCTCGCGAATCCCTTGCCGCGCGCAGTCCGGGCACTGGAACCCGACGGGCGCATCGACCATGCACTCGGGGCAGATCGGTCGGCGGCACCTCGTGCAGACGATGCCCGAGGCGCGATCGGGGTGCCGGTAGCAGTACGTGGCGAGGCCCGCATCCGTCACGTCGCAGTTCCCTTCATGGTGGCCTTGTGAGCCTCCCAGAGTGCCATGGAATCTGTCATCTGCCGCAACAGGAACGCAGCCATCTCAGCGGTGAGCGCCAACCTCCGGCCGGCAGGAGTCTCGGACCCGACAGCCCCGGCACCCTGCCGAGCCAGCCGCTCCATCGTGGTGTAGATGTCAGTCCTGGTGGCCATGGCCTCGTACCAGTCGTCGGCGATCAACGAGTGCACGATTCGGCGGGATCCGCGTTCGCGGGTACGGCGGGTCAGCCCGACGTGGGCCAGGTACGACGTCGCCGTCGACACGCTCGCTGGACTGGCGCCCAAGGCCGTACCAATTTGTTCTGCCGTCATCCTCCCGTCCTCGTCGGCGAGGATCGCCGCGAAGGCCCGCGAGGCAAGCGGCGGCATACCCGACTGCTCCAGGAACGCCCCGAAGTGCTCGACGAAGTCCTGGACCCCCACCGGATCGCGTCCGTCCGTGAGAGCGCGCGGATCGTCTGTCATGTCCTGGCCGTTCTCGCGATCACGCCTACATCATAACGTCCTGAAGATTCCGAAGATACCGAATCAAGCGTATGATCCAGGTCATGGTGATCCAGACACGTGACCTCGTCAAGAGGTTCGGCAAGACGCGAGCGCTCGACGGGTTGAATCTCACGGTCGAGCAAGGGGAAGTCCACGGGTTCCTCGGGCCGAACGGGGCCGGGAAGTCGACGACGCTGAGGGTTCTGTTGGGGCTGCTCCGCGCGGATTCGGGTGAAGCGCGCGTGCTAGGGGCAGACCCCTGGACCGACGTCGCACAGCTGCATCAGAGACTCGCGTACGTTCCAGGCGATGTCGCTCTGTGGCCCAACCTGACCGGCGGAGAAGTGATCGATCTGCTCGGACGGATGCGAGGTGGTCTCGACGAGAGCCGACGAGCGGACTTGGTCGACCGCTTCGACCTCGACCCACGCAAGAAGTGCCGTACCTACTCCAAGGGCAACCGCCAGAAGGTCGCCCTGATCGCCGCGCTCGCCTCCGACGTCGAGGTCTATCTTCTCGACGAACCGACCAGCGGCCTCGACCCGCTCATGGAGCAGGTCTTCGCCGCCTATGCCCGCGAAATCGCTGCCCAAGGGCGCACGATCCTGCTGTCGAGTCACATCCTGAGTGAGGTGGAGGCCCTCAGCGACCGGATCAGCATCATCTCGGCGGGCGAGATCGTCGAATCCGGAACGCTGTCGCAGATGCGCCACCTGAGGTCCACGCGAGTCGAAGCGGAACTCGCTTCGACCGACGGGCTGGCCCTGCCTGGGGTCTCACGACTGCGGGTCGAGCACGATCGGGTCGCTTTCAGCGTCCCGGCCGACGGCCTCGACAGGGCCGTCGCGGAGCTCAGCCGGCACGGCATCAAGGCGTTGGTCAGCCAACCGGTCAGCCTGGAGGAGTTGTTCCTGGAGAAATACGACACCCGCGCCACCCAGCCGGTCGATCCCCAGTCCGGCCACGGCAAACACGCCGGCGACTCGACCGCACCGGTCACTCTCGACGCTCGGCCGCGCCGTGCCGCCGATGACACCAGCGTGGGCTCGCGATGACTGGCGTTGGGCAGTTCCTTCGGCTGGCCTGGCGTCGCGACCGGGTGATGATCAGCGTGACGTTGGCGGCGCTTGCCTTGCTCACGTACTACAGCGCCATCGCGACCCTCGACCTCTACACCGACGAAGCGCAGCGCGTCGCGGCCAACACGATTGCGAACCAGACGACGTCGGTGGTGGCCATGTACGGGCACATCACCGACCCCGCCTCGATCGGAGGGATCGGGTCGGCCAAGTTGCAGATGTTGGCGTTCTTGACGATCGCGATCCTGGTGATTGCGATCGTGCGGCGGCATACGCGGGTGGAGGAGGAAAGTGGTCGGTACGAACTGCTCGCCGCCACCCCCGCCAGCCGTTCGACGGGTCTGTCCGCGGCCGTCCTGTTGGCTGGGATCGTCTCGGTCGTCGCGGGTGTGCTGACCGCCCTGACCTGTGGCTGGGGAGGTTTCCCATGGGCAGGGTCGTGGGCCCTCGGGCTGTCGGTCGCTGGTGTCGGTCTGGCTTGGACCGGACTGGCGGCGGTCGCCGTACAACTGAGCGCCAACAACGGAGTCTGTGGCGCGTACGCGTTCGGCAGTCTCGGCGTCGCCTTCCTGCTGCGGATGATCGGCGACGTGCGTCAGGGATCTGCCGCCGAGTTCCTGGTCTGGTTGTCGCCGCTGGGATGGGGGCAGCAGGTCCGAGCGTTCAACGGCGAACGGTGGTGGCCGTTGGCCCTGCCTCTGGCCCTCTTCGCCGTCTGTCTGGTGGCGGCCGTCGCGCTGCTGTCGCGGCGTGATCTGGGTGCCGGACTCCTCGCCGACCGGGTCGGGCGGGACCGCGGGCGGCTGGGTACGGCGTACGGACTGGCCCTCCGTCTTGCCCGTGGGAACCTGATCGGATGGATCATCGCGGTCGTGGTGCTGGGCGTCACACTGGGCAGCATCGAGCATTCGATCGGGGCGATGCTGACCCCCGAAGCCGAGGACATGTTGCGCAAGATGGGTGGGATCGGCAACCTGGAACAGGTTCTGGCTAGCGTCTATGCCGCGATCATGGCTCTTGCCGCTGCGGTGTTCGGCGTGGTGATGGCGCTGCGGCTGAGGTCGGAGGAGTCGGCGCAACGCGCCGAGCCGGTGCTGGTCACGAAGGCGTCGAGGCTCACGTTCCTTGCGTCGTACGGGCTCATCGCCACGATCGGCAGCGCCGCGCTGCTGACGCTCACCGCCCTCTCGCATTGGGCGGGCGCGGGGGCCAAGGGCGACCTCGGACAGGTGCTGGCGACGTACCTCGTACCTCTTCCCGCCGTGTGGCTGTGCATCGGGATTGCGGTGGCGTTGTACGGCTGGCTGCCCCGGTTGTCGTACCTCGCGATCGCGGCGCTGGCCGCGTTCGTCTTCGTGGGCGAACTCGGTGGTCTGGTCAGCCTCCCCGATTGGGTCATGAAGATCTCGCCGTTCATGCACGTACCGCGACTTCCGGCCGAGGACTTCCGAATCGCCCCCGTCGCATGGCTGCTGGCGATCACGGTGGTCCTGGTCGGCGTTGGGGTCATCGGTTTCCGGCGCCGGGATGTCCCGGCGGCATAGCCATCAAGATCGGTCCGCTCGACAGTCGATGCCGGCCTCCAACACTGTAGATGCACACTCGATGCGCGAAATCGCCCATATTGGGTCTCTTTGCGCATCGAGTGCGCATCTACAGTGTTGGAGGCGTTCATCGTCCGTGTCCCCATGACGAAGGTCCGACAACATTGGAACGTTCATTACGTCACAGCTGGATAACAGTTGCGATCCGTACGGGGTTTTGGGCGTCGGTTGCGCGCGTGTCGTCCGACTCAGGGTGTTGACTGCGAATGCAGATCCACCCCGAATCTCGAAAGGACCCCCATGAAGACCTTGACCCGCGTCGGTGCCGTACTCGCGGCCGCTGCGCTCGCCTTGGCCGGTTGCTCGTCGACCGGCTCCACCGGCGCCTCGACCGCGCCCTCGTCGTCGGCACCCAAACTCTCCGGAAACCTGGTGATCTGGGCCGATGCCAACCGTCAGCCGGTCCTGCAGACCCTCGCTGACCAATTCCAGAAGGACACCGGCGTCACCGTCCAGGTGGTCGTCAAGGACAACTCCAAGATCCGCGACGAGTTCATCACCGCTGCTCCGACCGGGCAGGGGCCCGACATCATCTTCGGCGCCCACGACTGGACGGGCAAGCTCGTGCAGAACGGTGTGATCGCACCGGTCGAACTCGGGACCACGAAGGCGAACTTCCAGGACGTGGCGGTCAAGGCGTTCACCTACGACGGCAAGGTGTACGGGGTTCCGTACGCCATCGAGAACATCGCGCTCGTGCGCAACACCGCGCTGGCTCCGAACGCGCCGACGTCGTGGAGTGACCTGGTCTCCACCGGAAAGGCAGCGGTCGCCGCGGGCAAGGCGCAGTACCCACTCCTGCTGCAGCAGGATGCGACCAACGGCGACCCGTACCACATGTACCCGATCCAGGCGTCGTACGGCGCCCCCGTCTTCGCGACCAAGGCTGACGGTTCGGTCGATCCCACCAAGGTCACGATGGGTGGCGAAGCCGGCGCCAAGTTCGCCGCGGGATTGGCACAGATGGCGAAGGACGGCCTGGTCAACCTGAACATCTCCGGTGACATCGCCAAGGAGCAGTTCAGCAAGGGCGCCTCGCCGTACATGATCACCGGCCCCTGGAACCTGGCTGCGTTCAAGACGGCCAATGTGGCGTATGCGATCAGCGAGATCCCGTCTGCCGGTGGGCAGCCGGCAACACCGCTCGTCGGCGCCCAGGGGGCGTTCGTGTCCGCGAAGTCGGCCAACTCGGTCGCAGCGAACAAGCTCGTGGTCGAGTACCTCGGTTCTGAGAAGGTTCAGACCGACTTGTTCAAGGTCGGCCTGCGGGCACCTGCGAACAAGGCCGCGTACGCCGCCGCCCAGTCCGATCCCGACGTGGCCGCATTCGGCAAGGTCGGAGTGGCTGGAATCCCGATGCCCAACGTCCCCGCCATGGACAACGTCTGGGCCGATTGGGGCAAGGCGGAAGTGTCGATCATCAAGGGCGAAGGCGGCGATCCCGCCACCGTCTGGCAGACCGCGGTCGACTCGATTCAGAAGAAGATCTCGGGCTAGGCAACCCCTGATTGACTCTGTTTCGAGGCAGGGAGCACCGGGCTCCGATGCTCCCAGAACTCAAGCGGTCGGGCTCCGTGTGCTGGGGCCCGACCGCCTGTCTCTGGCACAACCAGGCGAATGGGGAAGCGATGACAGGATGGGGCGCCAGTGAGCCAGAACACTGATCGGAACGACTCTGCCGTCGTCGAGCGCGAGGCACGAATAGCTCGCGCGAACCACCGGTTCGCCGACGGTCTGCTCGCGACGGCGGTCAAGATCGTCCTCCTCGGCCTGATCGATGCTGCCGCGATCTTCGCGGTGCTCGTGCTCGCTGCGCGGGCCGATTGGCTCCTGATCGGGGTCATCGTCGTTGCGACGATCGCTGTGAACGTCATCTATCTCGTGCCGAACAGGTTCTTGCCCGCCAAGTACCTGACTCCGGGCGTGGCATTTCTCCTCGTCTTCCAACTGTTCGTCGTGGCGTTCAGCGTGTACATCGCGTTCACCAACTACGGCGACGGGCACATCCTGGCCAAGTCCGATGCGATCGCCTCGATCCAGCGGAACACGCTGGAACAGGTCCCCGGATCGCCGAACTACCCCGCTGCGGTTGCGGTCAAGGACGGGACGAACGCACCCTTGTATCTTCTCATTTCCGACCCGGATACCGGCGAGGCGATGGCCGGCACGAACGACCAACCGCTGAAGGAAGTCACGGGAGTCGAATTCACTTCGCTCGGGGCAGTGAAGAGTGCTCCTGGATTCCGTGTCCTCGACCTGGGCGAGCTGAACGCGCGCGGTGCCGAAGTGAAGGCGCTCGCTGTCCCCTTCAGCAACGACCCCGGCGATGGTGTGCTGAAGACCGATTTCGGCTCGTTTGCCGTCCGGTACACGCCGTCACTGGTGTACGACAAGGGTGCCGACACCTTTACGTCTCGTGACGGCGCGGCTGTCTACCACGATTCGGGATCCGGCTCGTTTGTGACCGGCGACGGCAAGCGACTCGAACCTGGGTGGAAAGTCGACGTCGGATTCCTCAATTTCCAGCGAGCCTTCGGCGACACATCCATACGGGGCCCGTTGATCGGCGTGACCCTGTGGACTTTCGCCTTTGCCTTCCTCTCGGTGTTGTCGACGTTCGCCCTGGGATTGGCGATGGCGATACTGCTCAACGACCGGCGGATCAAGGGATTGAAGCTCTATCGGACGCTGATGATCCTGCCGTACGCCTTCCCCGGCTTCCTGTCCGCGCTGGTCTGGTCGGGCCTGATGAATCAGGAATTCGGCTTCCTCAACGCCGTCCTGCTGCCAGGAGCGAACATCCCCTGGCTCACCGACCCGGTCTGGGGCAAGATCTCGATCCTGCTGGTGAATCTCTGGCTGGGTTATCCGTACATGTTCCTGGTTGCCACCGGCGCTCTCCAATCGCTTCCGGACGATGCCCTGGAGGCGGCACGCGTCGACGGTGCGTCACCCTGGCAGATCTTCCGCTACATCAAGCTGCCGTTGTTGATGGTGCCGCTGGCCCCTTTGCTCGTGAGTTCGTTCGCGTTCAACTTCAACAACTTCAACCTCGTCTACATGCTGACCAAAGGGGGCCCGGACTATGCCGGAGCCGGAGTCAACGTCGGTCATACCGACTTGTTGATCACCATGGTCTACAAGGTGGCGTTCTCCACCGGCCAGGGCCGCGACTACGGCCTGGCCAGCGCGTTCGCGATCATCATCTTCGTCGTGGTTGGCCTCGTCAGCTACCTCGGCTTCCGTCAGACGAAGGCGCTGGAGGATCTGAACTGATGGCTGCTACGTCCTCACTGCCAGGGTCCAAGAAGCTGACTCCCGGTCAGTGGATTTCGCGAATCGGGATCAAGCACGTGCTCGCCTGGATCGCTATCGCTTACGCGGCATTCCCGATCCTCTACGTCTTGTCGAGTTCGCTGAACCCGTCCGGGTCACTCACGGGCTCGAATCGACTGTTCCAGGCGTTCAGCTTCGACAATTTCGGCCGGCTCTTCAACTTGCCGGCCCGTCCGTACGGGGCCTGGTTCGTGAACTCGTTGTTCATCGGTGTGTTCACGTCGCTGGGGACGGTCTTCATGGGTGCGCTGGCCGCGTACGCGTTCTCACGCATGCGATTCCGTGGCCGTCGATTGGGCTTGATGAGTCTGCTGCTCGTCCAGATGTTCCCCCAGTTGTTAGCGATGGTGGCCATCTTCTTGTTGCTCATCACGCTGGGATCGATCTTCCCCGTGCTGGGGATCGGGTCTCGAGTGGCCCTGATCATGGTGTACCTGGGTGGTGCGCTGGGGGTGAACACCTGGTTGATGTACGGCTTCTTCAACACGATTCCGATCTCGCTCGACGAGGCGGCGAGGGTCGACGGCGCCGGGCATGCCCGGATCTTCTTCACGATCATCCTGCGGTTGGTCGCACCGATCCTGGCCGTCGTGGGGCTCTTGAGCTTCATCGCGACGTTCAACGAGTACGTGCTGAGTTCGGTCATCCTCAATTCGCCGGAGTTGCAGACCTTGCCGGTGGGTCTGTACGCGATGGTGTCGGAGGAGACCTCGACCTTGTGGCCGGTCTTTTCCGCGGGAGCCGTCCTCGCTGCCCTGCCGATGCTGGCGCTGTTCTTCTTGCTCCAGAAGTACATCGTCGGGGGCCTCACAGCCGGGGCCGTGAAGTAGGTCACTCCCTAGTAGCTCCCTCTCGGCCATGACCGCGCGGACCCGTGGTCGTCGCCGAGCTGACGTGCCGGGTTGTCTTCCTTGTGCTTGAAACCCCTCGTGAATTCGACCATGTCTGTGCGCGTGGTCTCCGCTGTCACGACGAGGCACGGGAGATCTGATGGGGCCCCCACTTCGGATCCGAGGACCACCCACGCCACGACCCCATGCCGAGAGTCGGTGTCGTCCAGCCCGGACGTCTCGTCACCGAGGTCGACCGGCTCCGTACCCACCTGCAGAAGCCAGTGCCGTACCTCCTCGCGTCGGCTGCCCGTACCTACCATGAGGATCCGGGGACGGATGCTCATCGAGATGCTGCCGAACCGGCCCAGCCGCGACGACCACTCACCATCAAGATTCGGCGAGGACCCCTCATCGGGGTGGCTCCCACGAGGGATCGCGCCCGATGAAGGCGATGAACTTCTCGACCGTGGTGGCATCGGCGCCGACGGGCTGTTCCTCTCCGAACTGGCCCGAGGCCCGCAACGCTCCTCCCATCGCGGCCATGCCGGCCTGCATCGCCTTGACCACGTCCTCGTCGAGATCCGGATCCTGGCCCGACGCCTTCGCCAGGTCCCACCGATGCATCAAGACGTCGGCCGAGTAGAACTGGTCGATCACCTGGGCCAACGGCAGTTCGCCGAACATCGTGCTGCCGAACACCCGCCTGGTCGTCGCGGGGTCGTCGAGGATCGCTTGGACCGCCGAAGACTGATGCCGAAACGCTCCGACCGGGTCGTCCGCGACGGCCGGGCCGGCCGGGATGGTCAGGTCCGAACCACCGGCCAAGAATCCCGGAAACCACGTCACCAAGTGATCGACCACGTCCCGAGCGGTCCATTCCTTGACCGGTGTCGGCGCACTCCAGTCGGTGACTCCTTCGGCGATCGCGAGGAACCGTTGCGCGTTCTCGGCGTGGCGTCGAGCCGCCTGCTCTCGTACGTCTTCGTTCATAGGCCCAGTCAACACTCTGCAGCACCCGATGTCGGCCCAGTTGCGGTTCTAACCTGCCCGCGAAGAAGGAGAGTGGACATGGTCGAATACAAACCCGTCAAACTCCGCAAGGCTGTGCCGCCGTACGTCATCGCCTTCGACGTCGGCTCCTCCGGCACCCGAGGCAGTGTCTTCGACTCGCTGGCCAGGCCGGTCACGCCGTACCGAATCAAACTCGAGCACCAGTTCACGTCCCGCCCCGACGGCACCAACACGATCGATCCCGACCTGGTCGTCGGCGAGATCGCGAGCATCATGGATTCTCTCGCCGCGCCAGAACTCGCCGGGCAGATCGTGGGCGTGGGGATTGACACGTTCGCCGCGTCGCTCGTCGGGGTCGACGAGCACGGGCAAGCGGTAACGCCGTGTTTCACCTACGCCGACACCCGCTGCACCCAGGACGTCTCCCAGCTTCGTAGCGAGATCAACGAAGACGAACACCACGACCGCACGGGCACGCGCCTGCACACGTCGTACCTCGTTCCCCGCTTCCGTTGGTTGGAGCGCACCCACCCCGGGCTCGTCGCCAACACACCGCGGTGGGTGAGCTTGGGGGAGTACGTCTACCTCCGCCTGCTGGGCGGGTGCGTGGCGGGTACGTCGACCGCCGCCTGGACCGGCATGCTTGATCGGCGCACCGGCGACTGGGATCCGATCTCTCTGGAGTTGGCGGGGGTACGGCGCGACCAGCTGAGCGACGTCCATACCCCGTCGCAGGTGTTCACTCCGCCCAATCCACCAACCGGTCGGTGGCCGGCGCTCGAGGGGACCCGTTGGTTCCCACCGATCACCGACGGGATCGCATCCAATCTGGGGGCTGGCGGCACCAACGAGAAGACCCTGGTCGCGTCGTTCTCCACCTCCGGCGCCATGCGGGTTTTCGTCGAGGGTGTCCCGGCGTCGATCCCGCGTGGGCTGTGGTGCTGCCGGATCGGGGAGCGTCACTCGTTGCTGGGTGGGGCCATCAACGATGTGGGTCGCGCGGTCGACTGGCTGCGCCGGAACGTGCCCTTACCCGACGAGGAGACGTTGCGAGCCGTACTCGACGCTCCTCCGGACGAACTCACCCCGACCGTTCTGCCGTACTTCACCGGCGAGCGGTCACCCGGGTACGCCGGCGGAGCCCGTGCCCTGTTCGCCGGAATCTCGGTGGCGGCGACGGGCGAGCATCTCTATCGCGGCACGTTGGAAGGCATCGCCTTGTCGTTCGAGCGTGTCGCCGAGCAACTCATGCAAGTCGCGACGAAGGTCGAACGAGTCATCGTGGCCGGCCGGGTGTCGATCGATATCCCTGCCATGCCTCAGATTCTGGCCGATGTCCTGGACACGACGACTCTGCCGATGACCGCGAAGCGCACCACCCTGCGGGGCACCGCGATGAGCGTCCTGCAGGTGGTCGACGAGGGCGGAGCGCGGGCCGACACCCCGGTCGGGGCACCTGTTCCCGCGATCAAGGACCACGTCGATTACTACCAGCGGCGCAAGCACGAGTTCTCTCGCCTGTACGAGGTGGCCATACCCCGGGTGTGATCCCCGATCGTGGTGGTTGTCCCGGCGCCGGATGAGGTTGACCCGGATTCAAAAGGCGTGAGCGGGACAAAACGCGACCTCAATGAGGCGCCACGCCGTCAACAGCGGCGTGTCCGGCGGTGAGGGGACGATTTGTCCCGCTTCCCTTGGGATAGGTCGGTCAGGGCGCGGTCGGTGACCACACAGAACGCCGTACCTCAGACAGTCGCCTCGGCGGGAGCCCCGGTCAGAAATCCCTCCGCCGTCAGCCAGGCGGCGGTGTCGGCGTCGTCGACCCAGAGGTGGGAATGCCAGCCGCGGGCCGCAGCGGCGTCGACGTTGACCTGCTTGTCGTCGATGAACCACAGCTGGTCGGGGCGACGGTCGAGGGCGGTTTCGACCGCGGAGTAGATGCCGGCATCGGGCTTGGCGATACCGATCTCGGCGGAGAAGAACCAGTGATCGACCAGGCTGCGCCAGTCGAAACCTGGTGCGGCTTGGGCAAACACCCGTGGGGCATTGCTGAGCACGGCAGTCGTCACACCGCCTTCGTGGAGACGGTGGAGGATGGCCCGCGACGCCGGGCGAGGCGTACGCCACGACGTCACGTCGACGTCGATCAACTCCGGCAACAAGGCCTCCAGGTCTTCGACCTGGGCCGCCGGAATGAGCGGGAGCGCGCGCTCCCAGAACTCCCGGTCGCTGATGCCTTCGTCGTACGCATGCCGATGCGGGCCCCAGAATCCCGCCTCCGCCTCGGCCGGGCTGACACCGAGGAGTCGGCCGATCCCCTCGTACAGGCCCATCGGCGTCGACAGGACCATCCCGAGATCGAAAACCACCACCGCCGTGTTCATGCCTTCACCCTAGAGGCCGCCTCTGGCCAGGCGTCGTGGTCTTGCGGGCGAGCGTGGTCGTGGGGTCCGCGTGGGATGGGCCGCCGTCAGCGAGCAGGCATCTCGACGGTCAGAGTGACGTTCGGAGTCGCCATCGTGTTGGTGGCCACGAGGGCGGCGGGATTCGTGGGAACGTCGAGGAGCAGGGTACCCGCTGCCCTCCCAGAGGCGTCCCAGGCTCCCTTCAAGGCCGATCCGTCGGTCAGGCACAGGCCGGTCACCAACCCGGCGTTGGCGGGCGTGCGGTGACCAGCGTTGTCGACCGCGCCCCAGTCGTACACCCCCAACTGGAACATCTCCGAGTTGTCCGTACGCTGCGCCGAGAGTTTTACCACGACAAATTGCCCGTTCTTCGGCGTAGCGCCACCGGTCGGGCAGGTCGCGTTCTCCTGGATCGACTCCACCGTGACAACGGCTTTCGACAGCCCTCGAGTCTGCGTGAGGTCTACTGCCTTGCCGACCTGGAGGGTCACCGGTGCCTCCGACCGCCACGTCACGGTCGGGGTGGGCGTTTCTGTGGGTACGGCGGATGTCTCCACCCCTGGTGGCGCAGTCGTCGCGCAACCGGCGAGCAGGGTCGCGGAGGCCAGGACGGCTAGGGACGTGGGGAAGGCACGCATGCGCCCATTCTGGGCAGTGTCGCTGCGACGGCCGGGACGACCCGCCGGGTACGGCGAGGTTCGGCAGCGCTCGGTCAGGCTTGGCCCGGAGAGCCGTACCCAATCTGACTCCAAACGACGAGTTCGCGCGTTCAAATCCGGGCGGGGTCACATGCAGAGGCAGATTCGATACCCACTTCGAGCCCGAACCGCGTCTCCGACGCCCAGCGAGGAAGGTTCCGGCCAACGTGCGACACGGTGAGAACGGCCGTACGAGTCAGACGATGTCAGCCGACTGCTCGGGAATCGGCGATACGACGAGACGCATGATGCAGTGATTCTTGCCTTTGGGCAGGCAGTACGCGAACCCCACCTGCTCGCACATCCTCCTGGTGGCGTTGTAGAGGAACGACGACGAGACCACCTTGTCGCCGACGTCGTAGGGGTACGCCTCGACGACCCCGCCGCCGGCCCGCCCGATGATGTCCAGGGCACTGGGCCAGCCCGGCAACTCGGCCGGTGGACCGTACTGGCACCACCCGACCGCTCGTCGGGGGATCCGCAGAGTCCGCTCAGCTCCGGGTCAACGGCGTCAGCCACGAACGGATCGCCACCAGCATGGCCGCCTCTGCGTCGGCGCGACTCACGGTCGGCGTCCCG
>JBDHZQ010000068.1:0-14115 GCA_039811945.1 Propionibacteriaceae bacterium | reverse complement strand
CCTCCTTGCCAGCCCAACTCGTGGTGACCGTCACGTACGACGGTGACGGCCGCTACCCCGCCGGGTTGCTGACGATCACCGTGCCGTTCTCGCCGACGGCCGTGGCCGTCCAGGCGTCCGCTTCCCAGACTTCCAGCGCCCAACCCTCGAGCACTGCGCCGAGCAAGAGCGCTTCGGCGGTCGCAGCCGTACCGCGTGAGGTCGCGGGATCGGCGACCCTGGCGCTCGCGATCGGCGGCGTCGGCCTGCTCGCCATGGTCGGTCTCGGGGTCGCCGCATTCTTCGCCTACAGCCGTCACCGGCTCGAACCGGGCGAACGCCGCGGCTTCGGCAGCGATTTCGGGCGCTGACCCCTCGCCGACGCGGTGACCGTCATCGGCCACGTGCGGGGTGAGGCAGGATAGTGCCGTGATCCCCGCCGCAGACCTGATCTCGACGCTCGCGGCGACGCGGGTGATCGCTGCGCTCCCAACGGGCGGGCGCCCCGGCCGGGCGGTGGTCGTGACCGAAATCCTCGTGCAGGAAGCACTCGACGTGATCGCCGTACCCGCCTCAGAGGTCGCGATCATCGGCGAGATCACCCCGTACCTCGGTGGCCGCGCGCTGGTCGGTGTCCACGGCGTGACGACTCCGGAAGAGGTCCAAGCCGCCGTGGAGGCCGGTGCGGCGTTCGTCCTCTCGCCGGTCGCGAATGCCGATGTCGTGGCGGTGGCCGGCGACCACGACGTGGCGGTGTTCGCCGGGGGTCTCAGCCCGAACGAACTCGTCAGTGCCTGGCAGTTGGGTCCGACCGGCGTCCTCGTGCATCCGGCCGACGTGCTGGGCACCGGATATGCCGGACACACGCACGCCGCCGTACCCGACGCTCCTCTCGTCGCCGGCGGCACCAGTCCCTATGCGATGGGCCAATGGCTGGCGTCCGGCGCCCTGGCGATCGTCGCCGACACCTCCCTGGTGTCGGACACCCTCGTCGGCGGCGACCTCAGCCAGCTGCGCGACCGGGCGCGCAACTACGCCGCCGAGGCTCGGGCCGCGGCCACCTGGACCTCTCGCTCCTAGTCACTGCGCGGTCGGCCCTGGCGTCACCGGGCGCGCGGCCAGTAGCGTCCGCGCATGGCAGCGCGTCGACGGCTCTGGCCGCGGATTCTCCTGATCGCCCTGGCTCTCGTGCTCGTGGCCGGAGTGGCGGGCTACTGGCGTGTGCGTCCGCTCTTGCTGACCGGAACGGGATACGCCGCCCACAACGCCTGCGCGGTCGGGCACGTTGCCGGTCGCGGGAATGTCGGGGCCGACGACTTGCCGCCCAATCCGCTGGTGCCGTACCTCAAGACCTCCTTCACCGACACCGGCGCCGAGACGGTGGTGCTGGGCCTCTTGGCTCGGCAGAAGGCCTTCTTCCTGCCCGGGTACGGCTGCACGCTGGCCGAGCACGTACCCAACTGGCCGTCCGCCGTACCCGTCACCGCTGCGGGCAACCCGTACGCCACGGCCACCGCGCCGCAACCGTCCTCCGCGGTCGCAGCCGCCCTGTCCCTCGCCTTCGGCGACGACCTCGCTGAGAGCGACCGGTTGAAGCTCGGAACCCGCGGGATCGTCGTACTGAAGAACGGAAACCTCGTCGCCGAGCGATATGCGAGCGGCTTCACGGCCACCACGCCCCAACTCGGGTGGTCGATGAGCAAGTCCGTGACCAACCTGATGGTCGGCCGGCTCGTGCTGCAGGGCAAAGTTGCGCTCAACGACGACCACTTGCGGCCGGAATGGACCGACGACCGCTCCGCGATCACCGTCGACCACCTCTTGCGGATGAGCAGCGGGCTGAGCTGGGACGAGACGTACGACCTCGGCACCCCGATCACCGAGATGCTGTACGGCCAACCCGACATGGGTGCGTACGTGGCTGGACGCCCGCTCGCCCACGCCGTGGGCACGTACCAGCAGTACTCGTCGGGCAGCACGACCTTGCTCTGCTCGGTGCTCAAGGATCGGCTCGGAGACGGCCCGAACCTGCCCCGAGCCCAGGTCTTCGCCCCGCTCGGCCTGGCGTCGGCGGTGTGGGAGAACGATGCCAGCGGTACGCCGGTGTGCAGTTCGTACCTGTGGGCGACGCCCCGCGACTGGGCGGCGATCGGACAGTTCGCCTTGGCCGACGGCATCTGGAACGGCTCTCGGCTGCTGCCGGCGGGCTGGATGAAGCAATCGACGACGGTGTTGGCGACCGGGGGCGAGGAAGTGGGGTACGCGGCGGGCTGGTGGGTCAATCGTCTGCCCGACGGGAGCCTGGCCAAGAATGACCTGCCGGCCGACGCCTATTGGGCCAACGGTCACGACGGGCAGCGTCTGTACGTGGTTCCGTCGTCGGGACTGGTGGTCGTACGGCTGGGGTTCAGCCCGTCTGCCGACGACATCCGCACCGATCGGCTCGTCGCCGACCTCGTCCGAGGAACCTGAAACACCGTGCCGCCGCGAGCGGGTTGCCATCGAGACCCGGTCCAACCGGACCCGAAGAACTAGTCTCGACACCATCGAGCAAGGAGGCATCGTGGAACTCTCCAGCAAGGCGATTCCCGCCGATTCGACCATCGACATCAAGCACGCCGAGCCCGGCGTCGGCGGTCAGAACATCCCCCCTGATCTGCAGTGGACCCCCGGACCTGAGGGCACCCAGTCGTACGCGATCACGTGCTTCGACCCCGACGCCCCCACAGGATCGGGCTGGTGGCATTGGCTGGTCACCGACATTCCGGCCGATGTCCACTTCCTCGTCGAGGGCGGTCACGGCAACCTACCGGCTACGGCCCGTCGCTGGCCCAACGACTACGCCTACGCCGGCTGGGGTGGTCCATGGCCTCCGCCTGGACCGGCCCACCACTACGTCTTCACGGTCCACGCCCTCAAGGTCCCCCGGCTGGAGACCGGCGACGACACACCACCGGCCATGGTGCGTCTGCTGATGCACTTCGCAGAACTCGACCGCGCGTCGTTCACCGGCTTGTTCGGCCAGTGAGCGCTCCGGTCGATCGGAGTCTGGCCCGCTGCGTCACCTATCCGTAACATGCGACCGCTGCGGGCGTAACAGGAGGTCGTTAGCGTGCCGGAAATGACCGAGTTGTTCGATGCCTACGCGGCTCCACGCGGCCTGGCGTGGGACGAAATGCTCACCTCCGAAGGTTCACCGCGCGACGGTTATGCCAGGGTCTACGACACTTTGTGCCGCATGACCGCCGACTCACTGCATGACCGGGTCGACACGTTGGCCCGCAACTACGTCGACCAGGGTGTGACCTTCGACTACGCCGGTGAAGAGAAGGCCTTTCCCCTCGACCTGGTGCCGCGCATCATCTCGGCCAAGGAATGGGCCACGATCGAGCAGGGAGTCAAGCAGCGGGTTCAGGCCTTGGAGATGGTGCTCGCGGACATCTACGCCAGCGATTCGGCACGGCTGCCGCGCGTGGTTCGCGACGGCGTGCTGCCGTGGCGCCTGATCTCCTCGTCCGACCACTACCACCGCGCGGTCACCGGTCTGCGAACCCCCAACGGCGTCCGGATCCACGTCGCCGGCATCGATTTGATCCGCGACGAGCAGGGCATCTTCCGCATCCTCGAGGACAACGTGCGCGTGCCGTCGGGGGTGTCGTACGTCATGTCCAACCGCCGAGCCATGACCAACGTGTTCCCCGAGGTCTTCGAGGAGTTGGCCGTACGGTCGGTGGACGACTACCCCACGCTCCTTCTGAAGGCGCTCCGGGCCGCAGCCCCGGACGGCGCGAACGACCCCACCGTCGTGGTCCTCACCCCAGGAGCGTTCAACTCCGCCTACTACGAGCACACGTTGCTTGCCCGCACGATGGGCGTCGAACTCGTGGAGGGGCGCGACCTGATCTGTTCCGGCGGCGTCGTGCGGATGCGCACGACCCAAGGCCTCAGACAGGTCGACGTGATCTATCGGCGAGTCGACGACGAGTTCCTGGATCCGGTGCATTTCCGGCCCGACTCGGTGCTCGGCTGCCCCGGCCTCGTGTCGGCGATGCATAGCGGACGGGTGACCGTGGCGAACGCGATCGGCAACGGGGTGGCCGACGACAAGCTGCTGTACAGCTACGTGCCGGACCTGATCCGCTACTACCTCGGCGAGGACCCGATCCTGCCGAACGTCGACACCTACCGGTGCGTGGAACCGCAGGCGCTGCGTTACGTGCTCGCCCATCTCGACGAGATGGTCGTCAAACCGGTCGCGGGGTCGGGCGGGAAGGGCCTCGTGGTCGGTACTCAGGCGACCCGCGACGAACTCGACGACATCCGTGAGCAACTGGTCGCCGATCCGCGAGGCTGGATCGCCCAGCCGGTCGTTCAACTGTCGACGATCCCGACCTTGATCAAGGACCGTTTTGCCCCGCGGCATGTCGACCTGCGCCCCTTCGCGGTCAACGACGGCGACGAAGTGGTCGTGCTTCCCGGCGGACTCACCCGGGTGGCGCTGCCCGAGGGACAGCTGGTCGTCAACTCGTCCCGCGGTGGCGGGTCCAAAGACACTTGGGTTCTCTCCGAAACCCGGGGGGTACGGCAAACCCAGACTCAGCGGGACGCTCGCGAAGTCGTCGTGCTGAGCCCGCCTGCCGTCTTTCGAGACGACGAGATCCGCGCCCAGCAGCAGCAACAGCAACAGCAGTCCTGGGCCGAGGAGGCGTCATGCTGAGCCGGATCGCGGAATCGCTGTTCTGGATCGGCCGCTACGTCGAGCGTGCCGACGGCACGGCGAGAATCGTCGACGTGGTCAGGCTGGCGATGCTGGAAACCAAGCAGAACGCACCGGCCGAGATGGTGCTGAGCATGATCATGGGCATTACGCCCAACGTGGACGTCGACTTCGAGGAGGTGCGTGACCGGCTCGTGTTCGACGCCGGAAACCCCTCCTCGATCGCCGGTTCGTTGTTCGCGGCGCGCGAGAACGCTCGCCGAGCCCGCGAGATCCTGCCGACCGAGTTGTGGGAGGCGCTCAACACGGCGTGGTTCCGGTGGCGGAACCTCGGCGCACCCGACGGCACTCATCGGCATCTGTCGTGGACCCGTGAGCGAGCCGCCCTCGTGCGAGGGGTCGCCGACTCCACGATGAGCCACGACGACGCCTGGGACTTCATGGTCCTGGGCCGGTCGCTCGAACGAGCCGACATGACCGCCCGGATGGTGGCGACCGGCACCCTGCCGCTCTCCGGCCTGTCGTGGCCTGCCGTACTCTCGGCCTGCAACGGCCAACAGGCCTATACCCGCTCGAATCGCGGGGTGGTCGACAACCAGCGGGCAGCCGCGTTCCTCGTGCTCGATCGTCAGTTCCCCCGCTCGGTCTGCTTCAACCTCCGCGAGGCGGAGAGCTGTCTGCAGCGCTTGAGTCCTGTCTCCGAACGGATCGGCATCTCCGACGAGGCGCGACGACAACTGGCCAGAATCAGAACCAGTCTGGAATACCGCGCGATGGATCACGTGCTGGCTGACCTCGGCAACCAGATGCGCCGGGTCCAAGCGGCCGTCTCGGAGGCCGCCTCCGAAGTCGCGACCCGCTACTTCCCCTCCGGCCCGCTGCCGACCTGGACGGAGGAAGTGTTGTGACGGTCCGTCGCTACCACATCGTGCATGCCACCCATCTCACCTACTCGGGGCAGGTTTCGAGTTCCCACAACGAGGTCCGCATGACCCCGCTGACGGAAGACGGACAACTGACGTTGGAGAGCCGTTTGCGGGTGAAGCCGATGACGTGGAGTCAGGTCTATCGCGACTACTGGTCGACCCACGTCACCGCGCTGGAGATGCTGGAACCGCATTCGGCGTTGGAGATCGAATCCATCAGCACCGTCGAACGGTCCAGCCTCGACCGTACCCACCACGGTCTGGCCTGGAGCGACTACCAGTTGGACGCATTGAAGGATCAGTACTTCGAATACCTGATGCCGAGCGCCAGAACCAGCCTCGACCCCGAAGTGCTCTACGCCTTCCGATCGGCCGTCAACGGCGCGACCCCTGCCGAAGCGGCCTCCGTGGTGACCACGATGGTGCACGACCGTGTCGCGTACGTGACCGGCTCTTCTGCAGTCTCTGACGACGCTCAGACCGCTTGGGATGCGCGCCGGGGCGTGTGCCAAGACCTGACCCACGTGGCCCTCGCCGCGTTGCGCGGGATCGGCATCCCCTGCCGGTACGTCTCCGGCTACCTGACCCCGAAACGAGGTCTGGCGGTCGGCGAGTCGGCGACCGGCGAGTCGCACGCGTGGCTGGAGTGGTGGGACGGGGAGTGGTTCGGAGCCGACCCGACCAACCTCCAGCCCGTCGACCTCGACCACATCGTGGTTGCCCGAGGCCGAGACTACGAGGATGTCGCGCCGATGAAGGGCGTCTACCAGGGGCAGGTCACGTCAGACATGACCGTGTCGGTCACGATCAAGCGGCTGTCGTAGCTTCGCCGCTCCGACGATCCGATGGCCGAAGAAGAGGTCTGCGACGATCACGACGAGCAGCACGCCCAACAGCACGGTCGCGACGGTCGACTTGAACGCCAAGCTGAGCGTTCCCACGACGAGGACGAGCACGGCCGTAGCGACAACCTTGGGCCCCCACGGGGTGGGCCGGCGTCCCTGCTGTGGCCGGTTCTGGTGAGAGATCTCGTACAGCTTGCGTTCGAGTTCGACTGACGGTCGAAAGCCGGTCGTGAGATCGTGGTCGCTCGGTTCGTACGTGCTGTCACGCAGGTCCTCGGGCTCGGCAACCACGGGCGGTTGGGTCCACTCCTCCGATCCGGAATAGCGAGCCCACTCGCCGGTCACTTCTTCTTGCGTTTCACGAAGAACCGCAGTCCCACCAGGAGGAACGCGGCCCCGAGACCGATCAGGAGCATCAGCGCGTCCGTACCCGTCACCCCCGCCGTCAACACGACCAGCCCGACGACGGCCAGGCAGATCAAGACCACGATGATGATGAACCTCTGCTCGTACCGCAGATCCTCGGCCGCAGCCTCAGGCTCCGGTCCGACCCCGAACGACTCGCCGTCGGCTTTGCCGTTGCTGTCTGCGGTCATGCCCGGAAGCATGCCACACCGGCTGCGGGTAGGGTCCGACGGCATGTGTCGCAACATCCGAGTCCTGCACAACTTCGACCCCCCGGCCACGAGCGACGAGGTGCACGCCGCGGCTCTCCAGTACGTCCGTAAGGTCGCGGGTACGACGAAGCCCTCCAAAGCGAACCAAGAGGCTTTCGACGAGGCGGTCGACGCCGTCGCCCACGCGACCGCTCACCTGCTCGAACACCTGACCACGTCAGCGCCGCCGAAGGACCGCGAGGTCGAGAAGCAGAAGGCGCTGGCCCGATCGGCCGTCCGGTTCGCTGGCTAGACCCGCGCCTGGCGACACCTCCTGCCGTGCAGGAACACCTCTCACATCTCGTTCGTCACACGGGCACCAACACGCCGACGGGCCCTGTCAGGCGAGCCGGGATCGCTGTACCGTTTCGCGCACGCCGGTGAGGCGTACGAAGCGCCGACCCGCTGGCGGGTCCGCACCCGCTCGGTCCGCCGAGGGCTGTGGTCGCTGCGGGTCGGCGCGTACGTCGTACCCCGCGAGTGGTGAGCAGGGTCGGCGGCAGGTAAGTTTGGTGCGTTCGAAGGTAAAGCCCCTAGCAGTGCTGCTATCGAGGCTCGCCCACCAGACTGGAGGGACCCATGACCGAGACTGCGACACTCCACCTGCCAGGCGGGACCACGATCGACCTCCCGGTGGTGATCGGCACCGAAGACGAACCCTCGGTCGACATCGCCAAACTGCGTGCCGAGACCGGCTACATCACGCTCGACGACGGGTACGGCAACACCGGCTCCTGCAAGTCGGCGATCACCTACATCGACGGCGAGAAGGGGATTCTGCGGTACCGCGGGTACCCGATCGAAGAACTCGCCGAGCGCAGTTCCTTTGTCGAGGCGGCGCAGTTGCTGATCTGGGGCGAGTTGCCGACCGAGGAGGAGCGGGACCGGTTCGGGGCTTTGCTGACCCAGAACGCAGCGTTGCCCGAGCCGATGCGTCGGCACTTCTCGAGCTTCCCCTCCACCGCGCATCCGATGGCGATCCTGTCGGCGATGATCAATGCCTTGCAGGCGTACGACCTGCCCCACATCAACATCCGCACGCCCGAGGAATTCGAGCTCGCCACCGCCTCGCTCATGTCGAAGGTTCGCACGATCGCGGCAGCGTCGTACAAGTCAGCCCACGGCGAAGCCCTGGTGTACCCGCGGCCGGACCTCAAGTACGCCGAGAACTTCCTCCACATGATGTTCAGCAAGCCGTACGCCGAATACGTCCCGACGCCCGAGGTCGCCCACGCCCTCAATCTCATGCTCGTGCTTCATGCCGACCACGAACAGAACTGCTCGACGTCGACGGTGCGGATGGTGGCGTCGTCGCAGGCGAATTTGTATGCCAGCGTGGCGGCCGGAGTGTGTGCTCTCTGGGGGCCGCTGCACGGCGGCGCGAACATGGCCGTCATCGAGATGCTCGATCAGATCGAGAAGGAAGGCATCTCGGTCGCCGACTACGTGTCGAAAGTGAAGGACAAGACCGCCGGCGTCAAGCTCATGGGCTTCGGCCATCGGGTCTATCGCAACTTCGACCCGCGCGCCAAGATCATCAAACGCGCGGCCGACGAACTGCTGGACAAGATGCACATCTCCGACCGGCAACTCGACCTGGCGCGAGAGCTGGAGGCGGCCGCGCTGTCGGACGACTACTTCATCGAGCGCAAGCTGTACCCCAACGTCGACTTCTACTCCGGCATCATCCTCAAGGCGATCGGCATCCCGTTGGACATGTTCACGGTGATGTTCGCCATCGGCCGGATGCCCGGCTGGATCGCCAACTGGAAGGAGATCCACGACGAGCCCAGCCAGCGGATCTACCGGCCTCGGCAGATCTACGTCGGCCCCACGGAGCGGGAGTTCGTCGTACGTCCGAAGCGCAAGAAGGGTGCCAAGCGCGAGGCCTGACTGAGCAAGACCGGCCCGCTGACGTGGCAGCTCAGGAGCGAGCCGTACCCGGAAGACCGTCGATCGACCTCGTGTCCATGTCCCGTTCGAGATAGAAGGCGTCGCCGCGCTTGGCGTGGTGCAGGTCGAGAACGGTGCGATCTTCGACGAAGTCGAGGCGAGGAACGGAGTAACCGCACGAGTCGGAGATCCGCTCGGCGTCGACCACGATCATGCAGCGCTGGGCGACGGTGCGTTCCTTGTCGAAGCGCGTCCGCTGCGAGGGGCGACGTCGCCACGAAGAACACGTGCTGCTCGCCGATCCATCTCTCCAAGGCATCGTCGATCACGTCGAAGATCTGACCCATGGCGCCACTATGCCTGACGACCTCAGCACTGTAGATGCGCACTCGTTGAGCGAAAACGATAATTTGAACGTGACAAAGTCAATCGACCGTGCATCTACAGTGTTCGAGCGCCCGACTCCTGGGCTACGACCGTCACGCCGTCGCCGGAGCCGATAGCTTCGGGCTCATGATCGACGATGACCATCAACGCGGAACGCGCTTGGCCGTTGACCTCGAACCCCACGAGAGGCACCGGAACCCTCGTAGTCGTCACCATGGGCCGACGGACACCTCGACCCCCACGGGGAAGGTGCTGACGGTCGTCGTCCCGTCGTATAACTCCGAGCCGTGGCTCGCCCGGTGCCTCGATTCCCTCGTCACCGGAGGCACTGAGATCGAGGTGCTGGTGATCGACGACGGGTCCACCGATCGGACCCGCGAGATCGGATTGTCCTACGCCCACCGCTATCCCACGATCGTGCGGGTGATCAGCCAGGCCAACGGCGGCCATGGCGAGGCGATCAACACCGGCCTCCGCAACGCGACGGGGGCCTACTTCAAGGTAGTCGACTCCGACGACCAACTGAACGTCCGGGCGCTCGCTGCGGTGCTGACTCACCTGCGCCGGTTCGTCGCCACCGGACGTGGCGCCGACCTGGTGATCACGAACTTCGTCTACGACCACGAAGACGGCACAAAGTCGACCCGGATGCGCTACACGCGTGGGTTGCCGTCAGGACGGCTGATTGCGTGGGATCAGGTGGGGCGCTTGAAGACCACCCAACAGCTCCTGATGCATGCCCTCATGTACCGCACCGCCGTGCTGAGGGAGAGCGGGCTGCAACTGCCGAGGCACACGTTCTACGTCGACAACCTGTACGCCCTCGTGCCGCTCCGGCACGTGCAGACTCTCTTCTACCTCGACGTCGACTTGTACCGCTACCGGATCGGTCGCCCAGATCAGTCCGTCAACGAGAAGGTCATGATCTCGCGGATCGACCAGCAGCTCCGAGTGAACCGGTTGATGGTCGAACACCTCAGCGTCGTGTGGGGAGACAGCAAGCTCCCCCGGCCTTTGCGCCGGTGCTCCGCCCACTACACCGACATGGTCTGTACTGTGACCTCGGTCATGCTGCTGCGGGCTGGCACCCACGAGGCGCTCCACCTGCGACGGAGATTCTGGAAGCAGGTACGCCGGGATTATCCCCGCCTGTACCGACGCCTTCGATGGAGCACCAAAGGTCAGTTGTCGAACCTGCCCGGCCGCACCGGCCGGCGGGTCTCGCTGCTCGGCTACCGCGTCGCCCATCGCGTGTTCGGATTCAACTGAGTCGCTAGGTTGGGCGTCGTGAGTTCCCCCTATTGGCGTGAGTCGGATGGTTCGGCCGTACCGGGCGAGGATGCCGTACGGCTGTGGGCCGCAGAGGCGCACGACATCCTGGTCGACATCGCGGGCCGCTACCAGGCGACGATCAGTCCGGCCGAGCTCGCGAGGCGCGTGCAGGACCGGTCCGGGGTACGGACCAAGCAAGCCCCGGGCGGGTGGCTGGGCCGCGTGATCCAGCTGGTCGCGCATCGTTGTCACGCCACGGAGGAACCGCCGCTGACGGCGCTGGTCGTGAACCCGACGGACGGCAAGGTCGGAGCGGTCTACGCCGAGGTGTTGCGGGTTCAGCGCAAGCCCGTCGGCAACGACCTCACCCGCGAACGTGAAGCCGCCTCGGCGCGCCTGGCTGCCTATCGTCGCTATGCCAAGCACGTGCCAGCCTCCGCCACCCCCGCCGCGGCGTCGGAGCGGGTCACGGCTCGGGTCACCAAGCCCGCCAGCCCGCGCCCTCGCCGTACCGCCCCCACCCCCCCGAAGCCCCCCGTGCCGACGACCCGGATCTGCCCGCGCTGCTTCCTCGAAACACCCCTCGACGGCGAATGCCAGAACTGCGTGTGAGGTCGCGATGACCCCGGAGTCCACCGCGCCTCGCCCGACAGCCGATGCCGAGGCGTTCATCGACGGCCTACCCAAAGTCGAACTCCACGTGCACCAGGTCGGATCGGCCTCGCCGCAGATCGTGGCGGAGTTGGCCAACCGGCATCCGGGGCGGGTCCCCACCGACCCCGAGGCGCTGGCCGACTACTTCACGTTCACCGATTTCGCTCACTTCGTCGACTTGTACCTGTCGGTCGTCGCCCTGGTGAAGACCTCCGCCGACGTGCGCACGCTGACGTACGGGGTAGCAGCCGAACTCGCTCGCCAGAACGTCCGCTACGCCGAATTGACGTGCACTCCGGCGACGAGCGTGCGGGCTGGCGTGCCGATCGAGGGGTACGTCGAAGCCATCGAGGACGCCCGGATCGCCGCCGAGCGGGAGTTCGGCCTCGTGCTGCGGTGGATCTTCGACATCCCCGGCGAGTTGGGAGCCGCTGCGGGCGCGGAGACGCTCGGCTACGCGCTCGACCACGGACCGTCCGCCCTGGTCGGCTTCGGGTTGGGCGGGCCGGAGATCGGGGTGCCGCGGGCCCAGTTCGCCGACGCGTTCGCCCAGGCCCGCGCGGCCGGTCTACACAGCGTGCCCCACGCCGGCGAGACCACCGGCCCGCAGACGATCTGGGACGCCATTGGGCTGCTGAAGGCCGAACGAATCGGCCACGGCACGTCGGCCGCCCAGGATCCGGAGCTGCTGGCGTACCTCGCCGAGCACCAAATTCCGGTCGAGATCTCGCCCACGTCGAACGTGCGCACGCGCGCGGTGGCCGGGTACGGCTCCCACCCCCTGCCCACGATCGCAGCCGCGGGCGTGCCGTACTCGATCAATTCCGACGACCCACCGATGTTCGCGACGACGTTGACGCGTGAGTACGGCATCGCCGCCGCCCTGCTCGGGCTCGACCGGGACGGGATCGCCGCGCTGCCCCGAGCGGCCCTGGCCCAGAGCTTCGCGCCGGCCGACGTCAAGGCCAGGATCTTGGCCGAGCTCGACGCGTACGTCGGCGGCTGAGGAGTCAGCGCAGCCCGCGTACCAATTCGGGGGTCAATGCGTCGAGATCGGGAATCACCGCCGCGGCCAGGGCTAATACGTCATCGGCAGGCGGGTGGAAGGCGGGGGGTACGGCTACCACCGCCATCCCTGCGGCGTGGGCCGACTTGATCCCGTTGGTCGAATCCTCGATGGCGACGCACGCGGCCGGGTCGACGCCGAGCAGTTCGGCGGCCCGCAGGTAGCCGTCGGGCGCCGGCTTGCCTCGCTCGACTTCCTCGGTCGAGACCGTGACGACGAACACGTCGCTCAAGCCCAGCTCGGGGATCACCGTGTCGATCAGTTGCCGGGGCGACGACGACGCGACGGCCAGGGGCGCGACCGCCGCCATCCGCCGTACGGACTCCACCGCTCCGGGCAACAGTGGGATGCCGCGGCTCACGTACCGCGCGGCCATGTGGTCGATGGTGTCCTTGGCAGCCTCCTGCCAGGTGCCGGGAAGGCCGACCGTGTCGACGAGGTACGTCGCCCACTCCCGCGTCGACATCCCCATCATGGCGTGCGTCGCGTCGTCGGGCCACTGCTTGCCAGCCTCGGCGGCGAGCCCGCGGCGCACCTCGTCCCAGATCGGTTCTGTCTCGATGAGGGTGCCGTCCATGTCGAAGATCACCGCAGCGGGAAACGTCATGTCCATGTGGATACAGGGATGGGGAGCCGACACGCAACCTCGACTGCAGGCAGCAGCCGAGGTGGAGTCAACGTGGCCGCCTGACCCGGAGCGTGACGATCTGGAACGGACCGAGCTGTACCCGCCACTGGGATAGGCCCTCGACCTGCTCGATCTTCGTCAGTGTCTCCGCGACGCCGTCGCCGCGCTCCAGAACGTTCACGACGATCAGGTCCTCGGCGTCGAACCCGAACTGGAGGTACGACTCGGCACGCGCTCCGGTCGACTCGTAGACCCGGACGACCAGATCGCCGCTGCGGTCGTCGGCCAACTTCACCGCCGACACGACCACGTCCGGATTCGACGACGAGACCACGGGCGACCAGACCACTCGTTCCCCCTGGGTCTGACCGTGGTCGCGCATAGGGAGCGCCAGGTCGTACCCGTGCCTGGTTGCGTCCGAGATGTCGCCGACCAGCAGTGCACTGGTGAACAGGTGTCTGCCCTCGTCGGCGCGGGGATCGGGGTACAGCGGACCTCGCACCAACGTCTGCCTGACGGTCGTCGGCAACCGGCCGCGTGATTCGCCCGTGCGGGGCCGGCTCACGTCATGACCGTACGTACCCGCGTTCAGGATGGCGACCCCGTACGAGCCTTCGCTCACGTGGACCCACCGCTGCGCGGCGGTCTCGAACTTGGCCGCGTCCCAACTGGTGTTCTCGTGCACGGGCCGCGTGACGCAGCCGAACTGGATCTCGCTGGCTGCGGTCGTCGCGTGCAGGTCGAGGGGGAAGGCCAGCTTGAGCAGCCGCTCCCGTTCGTGCCAGTCGACCTCGGTCGAGATGTCGACTCGGGCCTCTCCGGCGGCGAGGCTGACGCGCTGGGTGACCCGGCTCTGCCCACCGAACCGCCTGGTCACCACGACGGTGTCACCCTCGACGCCAAGGGTCTCGACGGCGGTGAGATCCTCACGCGTGGACCGGTAGAAGGACTCGATGTCCCAGGCTTCGTATTGGTTCGGGTGGTCCGGGTGGAGTTGGAGCAGGTTTGCCACGTGGCCGGCCGGGACGAGTTCACGGCCGTCCCGCACGTCGACGAGCGAGGTGATGGTGCCGTCTGCGCCGACGGTGACCC
>JBDHZQ010000067.1:0-14231 GCA_039811945.1 Propionibacteriaceae bacterium | reverse complement strand
GGGACAGTTCGGGCCGGCAGGCTCGGCTTTCGCACCCGGCAGACCTCCGTACGGCTCCGACCCCTCCGGCGCGCCCGGAGCACCCCAACCAGGCGGCTGGCCACAGGCAGGTGGCCCCCCACAGCAGACAGGTGGCCCCCCACAGCCTGGAGGTTTCCCGTACGGACAGCCTGCCCAGCCGCAACCCGACCGTCAGCCGTACCCAGGTGGCCCGACGGCACCTCCGGGTCTGCCGGGGTACCAGCCACTGCCCGGGTACCAGCCGACCGGGCAACCCTCGGCGCCCCCTGCGACGGGTCCCGGCGAGCCGACCGACCCAGCCCGGCCGAATCCGTACGGCTCGATGTTCGACGGGCCCGGTATCGGGGCAAGCCCGGCCGGGCCGCCGGCACCCACTCCCCCTCCGCCGAGCCCCCCGGCGACGACGTCCGGGGCCGACGACACCGACGGTTCGGGCACTGTCTTCTCCACCAAGATCGCGGCCACGCACAAGCCCTCAGCCGCGACTCGCGCCGGCGATTCGCTCATGCTGGCGACGGTGTGCAGCGCCGGGCACCCGAACCCTCCCGGGCGTGATCGCTGCGTGAGATGCGGAGGCCATGTCGACACAGCCAACCCGCGTCTCGTCCACAAGCCTTCCCTCGCCACGCTGGTCACGGCGGGTGGGGCGAGCGCTGCGGTCACCGACACGGTTCTGATCGGGCGCGCGCCGGCGGCCCAGGTGGGCGACGTCAATCCGGTGCTGCTTCCGGTCCCCAGCCCCAACAGCGACATCAGCCGTACCCACGTGCGCGTCTCGGCGAAGGACTGGCAGGTGGTCGCGACCGACTTGCACTCGACGAACGGCACCATGCTGATCCGACCCGGACAGCCGCCGATGCGCATGACCCCGGGGGTCGCCGTACCCCTCGACGAGGGAACGATCATCGATCTCGGAGACGGGGCGACGATCACCGTCAGACCTCCTGAGTGACGGTCTCGGGTCGCGGAAGCCCCGAACCCGATGAACTCAACGCCTGAGAAGATGCTGAAACGATCTTCTCCGAAGGGCAGCCTGGGTGGCTCAACGAAGTGTCAAGCGCGCTCCCGCGTGGCTCCGCCGTACGTGGCGGGGCGCGCTGGTCGGCGTGCTCGCGCTCGCCCTCGGGATCGCTGCCATTGTGGTTCCCGGCCTGAAGGTCGCCGATCTGCAGCTGCACGAGGGCACCGTCTACGCCGTCAAGCAAGACTCGGCGCTGCTCGGTACGGTCAACACCCAGATCAAGGACCTGTCTCTCGCGACCCGGTTGGCCGATCGTTCGTTCGACATCCTGCAGGACCGCGGCACGGTCATCGTCAAGGGCGAGTCGACCAGCCAGGTGCAGGCGTACGACCCGTCGACCGGTCAGCTCGGCGGTGCGGTGGCTCTCCCGCCGGCCGGCGCGATCGTGCTCAAAGGCGGCAAGGTGGCGGTGATCAGCCGGGTGAACGGCTCGGTCTGGTACGGCGATGCCGACACCATGCTCTCGCTCGACTATTCCAAGGAGAAGGCGCAACTCGACCTCGGTGAGAATGCCCTGGTCACGCTGACCACGACCGGAGAGTTGATCGGCTTGTCGTTGACGAGATCCGAGGTCGTCCGCCTCTCCGGCGGGCAGCCGGTCGCCTCCAAGTTGCCCATGGAACTCGACCCGATCGTGGCCAACGTCGAGTTGAGCGCGATCGGCGACCAGGCCGTGGTGCTCGACCGTACGAAGCAGGTCGTGTGGTTCGAAGGTGCGCCCAAGCCGATCGAAGTGACGTCAGGGTCGAAGGCCCGGCTGGCAGCTCCAGGCCCGCAGACCGGTCACCTCGACGGCAAGGTCGGTGCCCTTCTGGCGACGCCGACCGGGCTGGTCGGTGTGTCGACCAAGCAGGTGCAGCGGCTGACCGAGGCGATGCCCGAGGGAGAGGTGCTGCAGCCGGTCGTCGTGGGTTCCTGCGTGTACGCCGTCGTCGGAACCAAGCTCGCCACCTCCTGTGCCGGTCAGGCGTCGAGCGTGGTCGACATCCCGGAAGTCCCGACCGATCCGCGGCTGTCGCTGAGGACCAACCGTGACACCGTGATCCTGAACGACGCCCGGACGGGCACGATCTGGCTCGTTAACGACGGGATGCGACGGATCACGAACTGGGAGAAGGTCACCACCAGCGACGCGAAGACGAAGCAGGATCAGCCGGACGAGGAGATCACGAAGGTCAATCCCGACCGGTCCGGCCCGAACCGGCCTCCGACGGCACGCGACGACCAACTGACCGCCAGGGAAGGCCGTACCACCGTCTTGCCTGTGCTCGACAACGACTCTGATCCCGACGGCGACGTGCTGACGATCGCCGCGCCGGAGACGGCAGGCCCCAACACTACGTTGTCTCCCGTCCGCGGCGGCGCCGGCCTGCAGGTCACCATCGACGCAGGTGCGTCGGGCACGAGGTCGTTCACGTACAAGATCTCCGACGGACGAGGTGGTGAGGCCCAAGCCCGGGTATCGCTGACGATCGCACCCGCGGACCAGAAGGCCGGCAACCAGCCGCCGCTGCTGTTCCGCAAGGACCCGGTCAGGGTCGCCATGGGCCATCAGACCCAGGTGCGCGTGTTGCTCGACTGGCGCGATCCGGAGGGCGACGACCTCATCCTCAAGAACGCCACGATGGTCGACGGCGACGACGAGGTTTCGTTCACCCCCGACGGGAATCTGACGTTCACCGACGTCAACAAGAAGCCGGGCCTCAAGCAGGTCGCCGTGGAGGTGTCCGACGGTGTCTCGTCGTCGACAGGCCTGCTGCTGGTCGACGCGCGCAAGGCCGCCGACGTCCCCCCGATCGCCAACGGCGACTACTACACCGCAGCGACGGGTGCCGAGATCGAGGTCAAGCCGCTCATCAACGACGTGGGTACGGGACTGGCCCTGGCCAACGTCGACAAGCCTGTCCCCGCGTCGGCGAAGTTCTCCGTCGACTACTCCAGCAGGAGTTTCCGGTTCCGGGCCGACCATCCCGGCACCTACTACGTCGGATACAAGGTGACGAACGGTCCGAGTTCGTTCGGCCTGGTGCGGATCGACGTCGCCGACAGGGCCCAGCAGAACCGGCCGCCGATCCTGGGGCGCGACGTCGCGGTGCTGACTCACGGCGGGTCGGTCACGATCGACCCGTTGCTCAACGACGAGGACCCCGACGGCGACGTGCTGGTCGTACAGACGTACACGACCGCCGGGCTCGAGGTCGACATGACCGACCGCCACCTGATGACGATCAAGGAGGTGACCGCACTCAAGGACCCGGTCACGCTCTCCTACCAGGTCAGTGACGGCTACAACCCGCCCGTCACCGGCACGATTGTGGTGATCCCGACGAACCCGATCGGCGAGGTGCGGCCGGTCGCGAACGCCGAGGACGTCAACGTCAGAGCCGGTGACGCGGTCAGCATCAACCCCCTGCTCAACGACTACTCGCCGGTCGGGCTCGACCTGCACCTGCAGCCGACCCTGATCGACAACCCCGGCCAGGCGTGGGTCGACGGCAACCAGGTCAGGTTCATGGCACCCCCGGTCCCAGGCAGGATCACGGCGACCTACGAGGTCAAGGACTCCCTCGGGCGTACGGCGTCGGCCCAGGTCCGGTTCAACGTGATCTCCCCCGACATGGCCAACCAGGCCCCGATTCCCTCGCTCGTGACCGGGCGGGTGATCGCGGGTACGACGGCGCGGATCCAGATTCCTCTGTCGAACATCGACCCGAACGGCGATTCGGTACGGCTGGTCGGCCTCGCTCAAGGTCCGCGGCTGGGTCGGGTGGTGTCGGTAGGGCCGCGCTATCTGGAGTACGAGGCGTTCGGCAAGATGCGGGGCACCGATTCGTTCACGTATGTGGTGACCGACGGATTCGGTGCCCGCGGCATCGGCGAGATCAGGGTCGGCGTCGTGCCGGCCTCGCTGGTGGGTACGGCTCCCACGGCCGTCGAGGACACGATCGAGACCAGACCCGGACGTACGGCGTACTTGAATCCGCTGGCCAACGACTACGACGTCGACGGAGACAAGATCAGCTTCGCCGCAGACCATCCGCTGGACTTCCTGATCCCAGCCAACATCGCCGACGGGTCGGCGCTGACCGTGCAGGTCCCCAACACCGAGGGCCAGTGGATCGGCCGCTACACGATCCAGGACACGCGCGGCGCGTTGAGTTCGGGCAACGTGCGCGTGGTGTCGGATTCCAAGGCTCCGTTGCTGGCGCCCAAGGCCACCGACGACCTGGTGGACGTACGGCAGGTCTTCCAGCGGGATTCGGTGGACGTGCCGGTGCTGGCGAACGACTACGACCCCGACGGGCCTAAATCGGAGCTGACCCTGAGCGTGCCGCCGTACGACACGCAGGGAGCAGCCGCGGCGGAGGTCGTCAAGGACGGCAACGACCCGCCGAAGCTGCGGGTGCCGATCGGTGACCGGCTGCGGGTGCTGAGGTATCAGATCACCGACGCCGACGGGCTCAGCGCGTACGGGTTCGTGATCGTGCCCGGCAAGGCCGACGCGGTGCCGACGCTGAAGGATCCGAACGTCGTGCTCACTGTGACGGCGGGGGAGCAGTTGAAGATCCCGGTGGCCGAGTACGTCCAGGGCACGCAGGGCCGGTCGGTCCGGGTGTCGTCGGCCGACAAGGTGACCGGGGCGCCGGGTACGGGGCTGCGGCTCTCGCCCGCCGAGATCGGGTACCGCCCGGCCCTGACCGACGTCGGGCCGGCCGCCGTGACGTTCGAGGTGATCGAGGATCTCGACGCCTCGGCGACCGACGCCCGGGTGGCGACCGTGACGATCCCGATCAAGGTGACGCCGCCGCCGGAGGTCAAGAATCCCGACGACCCCGCGGCCAAGGACAACCAGCTCAACGAACCACCGACAGCTCCGCTGATCGAAGTGAAGGTCGGGGCAGGCGAGCCGCAGGTGCTGCAGAACCTCGCGGCGTTCGTCACCGATCCGCAGGGCGACGACTTCACGTTCCGCGACTTCACAGGCACCATCCCCGCCGGACTCCACGTGCAGTTCAACGGCTCGATGATCACCGCGTCGGCCGATCTCACGGTGATCCAGGGCGCCAAGGCGACCATGACCGGCAAGGTGGTCGACGCGCGAGGGGCCGAAGGGACCGTCGTCGTCGACGTCGTCGCCGTACCCACCACACGCCCACGCACGTCGGTCACCGACGACAACGTGCCCGATGCCAACCAAGGCCAGCCGGTCACCGTGCCCGTGCTCGCCAACGACATCTCCTCGCTCGACGACCCGAAGCTGACGGTGATCGCGACCGCGATCGAACTGGGCGAAGGCGAAGTCTCGTTCTCGCCCGACTCGGTGACCGTCAAACCCGGAGCGACGTTCGTGGGCACGATGACCGTGAGATACACCGTCCAGGACGCCACCCTCGATCCCGGACGCAACGTCGACGGCCGGATCGTGCTCAACGTGCGCGGAGTCCCGTCGACTCCGGGCACACCCCGGCAGGTGTCGGTCGGTGACTCCACGCTCACGGTCGAGTGGAGTTCGTCGCTCGACAACGGGCTGCCGCTGCAGGGGTACGTCATGACCTCCCACGGCGACAACGGTTCGTCGGTCGAGACCCAGTGCCCGACGACGACGTGTACGGCCACGGGCCTGACGAACGGTGTGACGTACACGGTCAGCGTGATCGCGAAGAACCAACTCGGCCCGAGCCCGGCCTCGCCGGAATCGGCCGGCATGATGCCCAACGTCAAGCCGGACAAGATGGATCCGCCGGTCGTGAAGAGAACGCCGGGTCGCGCGGGCAAGAGCTTGACGATCACGTGGAATCCGGCCCCGAACCGGGGCACGCCGGTGACCGACTACACGATCACGATGGTCCAGGGCGGCGCGGGCACCAAGACGGCCAAGGCGACCGACTCGAGCGTGGTCTGGGACGGCTTGTCCAACGGGACCACGTACGGCTTCACGATCACCGCCACGAACGCCGCGGGGACCAGCGATCCGTCCGATTCCAGCGCCGGAGTGCCGTCAGACCCGCCGGATTCGCCCACGAACGTGACCGCGGTCGACTCCGGCGCCAAGGACGGCGGCACGATCACCGTGAGCTGGACCGGATCGGGCAACAACAACGGGTCGACGATCACGAGCTACGAGGTGTACGTCAAGACCAGCAACAGCTTCTCGATCGACGACAGTTCGTCGGCGTCGGTCGCCGAGAACAAGACCACGGTCGACGTCACCGGCCTGGACAACGGCACGACCTACTACGTGGCGGTCCGGGCGAAGAACGAGGCCGGGGTGAGCGACCCGGCCGGGGTGAGCGCATCGGTGACGCCGTTCGGCACGCAGTCCGCGAACGCCCCGAAGGCAACCGCCTTGGACAAGCAGGTGACGCTGACCGCCGATGCGGTGAACCCCCAAGGCAGCACGCTCACCTGGAACGTCAAGGCGAACTCCAGCAACTCCAGCGAGAGTTTCGAACTCACGGGGATTGCGGCGACGAGTGCCAACGGGCTCAGCACCACGGTCAATATCCCGCAGGCCAACTCCTACCAGCGGTCCTGGACCTTCCAGGTGGCTCCCGTACTGACGAAGAACAACAACGTCAAGACCGGCAACTACTCGTCGAATTCCAACTCGGTGACCCCGTTCGGGGCGCCGGGAGCGCCGACGTTCACGTTCACCTCGGCGACCGACATGGTCTCGGCCACCACGTACACGGGCAAGTTCAGCGCGGCGGTCGGCACCGACAACGGGAACAACCCGAGCAACCTGCAGGTCGTCTACAGCACCGACGGCGGCACGACGTGGAAGACAGCCAGCGGCACATCGTTCGATATCTCGCCGCTCCCGATCACCGGGCAGACGGTGCTGGCCCGCACGACGGTCAAGAACTCGTCGCTGGTCAGCGCCAACACCTCGGTCAGCGCCCCGACCTTGCTCACTGCCACCTTTACGGCCACCACCGTCACGATCACCGCTGGACCGACTCCGGATGCGAGCCTGACCTGCACGACCGACAAGACGGGCCCGTCGGCCTCGGTCAGCGTGGCGCGCTCAGGCAGTGGCACGATCACCAGCTCGACCCCGACCGTTCCACTGGCCGCACCGATCGTGGTCAGTTGCAAGGCGGGCAGCAACAACTACCAGATCACGATCTAGACCCAACCGCGCAAAGGATCCCCCATGGCGATGACACCGGACCAGGCTCGCTGGTTCTCCGACACGTTCGCGTCGGTCGTCCGCAACGTGGAGCGAGCGATCGTCGGCAAGACCGAGGCGATCAGGCTGGCCATCACCTGCCTGCTCGCCGAAGGCCACCTATTGCTGGAGGATTACCCGGGTACGGGCAAGACCACGCTCGCCCGGTCCATTGCGCAGACGGTCCAAGGCACTCACAGCCGCATCCAGTTCACGCCCGATCTGCTGCCGAGCGACGTGACCGGCGTCACGATCTACGACCAGAAGACGAGCGAGTTCGAGTTCCACTCCGGGCCGATCTTCGCCTCGATCGTGCTCGCCGACGAGATCAACCGGGCCTCGCCGAAGACGCAGTCGGCGCTGCTCGAGGTCATGGAGGAGCACAAGGTGACCGTCGACGGCGTCTCGTACGACGTCGGCGAACCTTTCATGGTGGTCGCCACCCAGAATCCGATCGAGCAAGCGGGCACCTATCGGCTGCCCGAGGCCCAGCTCGACCGATTCCTCATGAAGACGACCCTCGGCTACCCGGATCGGGCAGCAACGCTGCGGATCCTGACCACCGGCGGCTCCCGGCCTCAGTCTGCGGCGTTGGCCCCAGTCATCACGACCCAGGCCACCGCCGAGATGGCTCAGTTGGCCCAGTCGGTGCACATCGAGACGAGCGTGCTCGACTACATCGCCCGGTTGACCGAGGCGACCCGTGAGCCCGACGACGTACGGCTCGGAGTGTCGATCCGCGGGGCACTCGCCCTGGTCAGGACCACGCGGGTCTGGGCGGCCTCGCTGGGCCGCCACTACGTCGTACCCGACGACGTCAAGATCCTCGCCATCCCGTGCCTCGCACACCGGCTGGTGCTCGACCCGGAGGCCGAGTTCAACGGCGTCACGGCCATCGACGTCATGAGCAAGATCATCGCGTCGGTGTTGCCGCCCACGGAGCGCGCGACTGCATGACCGTGACGGCTGAGCCAGGCACGGGCGCCAAGGGTTCGGCGCCCGACAGGAGTCTGCCGTCAGCCGACCAGGCACCGGCCTGGATCGCACCTGCCGAGGTGGCTCCGCTCACGATCGCCGACGTACGGCGAGTCCTCGCCTCGTTCTCGAAGGCGATCGGACTGCGGCCTGCCGGCTGGGCGCTCCTGGGCGCGGTGGTCGCCCTGACCGTCGGCGGGGTGGTGCTTCACTGGGTGGAACTCCTGGTGGCCGCGCTCGCGGGCTTCCTGATCCTGTTGGTCGGCTTCCTGTTCACGATCGGCAAACCTCAGTTCGGTGTCACGTTGACCGTGCCAGACCGGCACGTGACCGTCGGCACTCGAACCGTCGGCAGCCTCGCGCTCACCAACGAGGGGGTTCGCCGTACCCTGCCCAGCCGGGTCGACCTGCCGGTCGCCGCCGATGTGGTCTCGATGGCAATCCCGTCACTGACGTCGAAGGCCGGACACGCCGAGGACTTCGTCATCCCCACGCACCAACGGGCCGTGATCGAGATCGGTCCGGCCAAGTCGGTGCAAGGCGACCCGTTCGGCCTGCTCGGGAGGGAGACCCTCTGGACCGGGGTGACGGAAGTGTTTGTCCACCCCGCGACCGTACGGCTGCCCGGTCGGCAGACCGGCTTCCTGCACGACCTCGAGGGCCATCCGTCGGGTCAGATGACGAACTCGGACATGAACTTCCACGCGCTGCGGCCGTACGTGCCGGGTGACGACCGCCGCCACGTGCACTGGCGCTCGTCGGCACGGACGGGTCAGTTGATGGTGAGGCAGTACGAGGAGACCCGCCAGTCCCGGATCGCGATCGGGATCGATCTCGCCGATGCGTCGTATGCCAGCGACGCCGAGTTCGAGACCGCCGTCTCGACCGCCGCTTCCTTCGTGCAGCAGGCCTTTCGGGAGGAGAACCCAGTGGCCCTGGTCACGAACGTCGAGGCCCACCCCGGCCTGACGGCCACTCGCCTGCTCAACGAGTTGAGCCGGGTCGAGCGCCTCGCCCGTACCCACGTGACCGATGTCGTACGCCTCGTCCGTGATCGTGAGCCGGCCGCGTCGATCGTCATCCTCGTCACCGGGTCGCGCGTGCGGACGGACCGGGTTCGCCGTACGGCCACCCTGCTCAGCGTCGATTCCCGCGTCATCGCCGTCCGGATCGCCCCGAACCACGCCCTGACGGTCGACACCGTCTCGAACGTGAGCGTGCTGCAAGTGCCGAAGCTCTCGGACCTGCCTCGCGCTGTTCGGAGGGCCGCGGTGTGAGCGTGCTCGACTGGGTGGACCGGCACCGAGAGGTACTCCTGGAGCGTCTCGAGGCGTGGCGAGTCCGGGGTCGGCCGCCGGTCGCGGTCCGTCGTACCCCGGTCAAAGTCATCCAGGCGACGTTCCGTGACGAGGACCGACGCGGGCGGCTGGTCTGGCTCGCCGTCGACCTCGTCGCCACGACGGCGATGATCGCGCTGGTCACGCTCGCGTGGCTGCCCACGTACGGCCAGGGGTGGTTGTGGGTCGCTTCCTTCGGCTCTGCCGCCGTCGGTGCCGTCGTGGCGGTCGTCGCCGCTCTGCGCCGGTGGTCTGTGCTCGCGACGAGCGGACTGGCAGTCGCGGCGTACGCGCTGCTGGGTACGGGCCTGGCGATGCCCCACTCGGGGATCGGGTACGTCGTACCCACGCTGCGCTCGTTGACGGGTTTGGCGCTCGGGCCGGTGTACGGCTGGAAGGCGATGCTGACCGTGGAGCCACCGATCGGCGAGACCAGCTCCATGATGGTGCCGGTGGTGCTGACGGGCCTGGTCGCGACCGCTGCGGCCGTGTCGATCTCGCTCCGGAGTCGGCGGCCGCACCTCGCCTGGCTTCCGCTGGCGGCGGCGCTCCTGCTGGCCCTGGCGATGGGTACGTCGACGGTGGTCGCACCGGTCGTGCTCGGCTTGGCCGGGCTGATGATCGTGCTCGCGTGGACGGCGTACCGCCGACACCGGCAGCGAGGGTCGCTGTTGGTCGGTGGCAGCCGTCTTCGCTGGACTCAACTGGTGTCCGGCCTGCTCGTGCTCGTGTTCGTGGGCTCGGTGACCGCGCTCGTCAGCCCGTTGCTGCGGAGCGTTGAGCCTCGGCTGACCGCCCGGGCTGCGGTGAGGCAACCGCTCGACATCCAGCGGTACCCGAGCCCCTTGCAAGGATTCCGCCTCAACCTGACCGACGACAAGGACAGGGTCCTGTTCACGGTGAGTGGCCTCCCGGCGGGCACCCGGATCCGGCTGGCGACCATGGATGCCTACGACGGGTTCTCCTACACGGTGTCCAACAGCACGGCGCTGGGCGCGGACGCGGGTACGTTCCGTCGCATCGGCGCGCGGGTCGTCGACGACACGGTCGGTCGACAGGTCACCGCCGACGTGACGATCGGTGACTTGACGGGCGTGTGGCTGCCCACCGTGGGCCAGACCGAGTCGGTGTCGTTCTCCGGGTCCAGGGCCGTCGCGTTGGCCGACGACTTCTACTACAACCAGGTCAGTGGTACGGCACTGGCGCCCATCCGCGTCGGCGCGGGAGACTCGTACCGCCTCACCGCGATCATTCCCGCCGAACCGACGCCCGACCAGATCCGGACCGCCGGCGCAGGGGCGGTCAAGCAGCCCCCGGCGGAGCCGCTGCCTGACGTGGTCCGGGACAGGGCCGCCACTTGGGCCGCCTCGGCCACGGGCACGGGAGCCGGGGCGTTGGCCCAGGCGTACGTCCAGAAACTCAAGCAGGGTTACTACTCCCACGGGGTGGAGAAGGACGACACCCCCAGCTCCCCCGGCCACACGTACGGGCGGATCGAGCAACTCCTGCGTAACCCCGACCAGATGGTCGGCGACGAGGAGCAGTACGCGGTCGCGATGGCGTTGCTGCTGCGGGCGGCGGGTGTGCCCGCCAGGGTGGGGTACGGCTACCTGCTGCCGCAATCCGGTACGGCTTCCGTCCGGGGCCAGGACGTGACCGCGTGGACCGAGGTGAACCTCGGCTCGTTCGGCTGGGTGCCGTTCGACCCGGCCCCGGCCAAGGACCGCAAGCTGGCGCAGGTGACCGAGGAGCCCCAGAGCGTGCCGCGGCCCCAGGTCGAGAACCCTCCACCACCGCCGCAGAAGCCCGACACGACCGACAACGACACGTCGCCGCCGGTCAATCCGGCTCCCGTGCCGCCGCCCCGGCTACCGATCAACTGGCAACTGGTCGGGCAGGTGGCCCTCGTCGGAGGCATCCCGGTGTTGTTCATCGTCGTTCCGATCGCCCTCATCATCGGGCTGAAGATCCGGCGACGGCGGTTGAGGATGACCGACGCCGACCTGGTCAGACGCGTGTCCGGGGGTTGGGCCGAGCTGGTCGACCGGGCCCGGGACCTCGGAGGTGGACCCACCGCGACGGCGACCCGAACCGAGCAGGCGGAGCATTTGCTGGATTCGTTCGGCCGCCTCCACGAGACCGCGGATCCGCGGGTGCTCGCCAGGCAGGCCGACATGAGCGTGTTCTCTCCCGACGGCGTCACGCCCGGCCAGGCGAGCACGTACTGGTCGACCGTCGACGCAGCCGTGGGCGGTTTGAACCGGTCCGTCCCCTTCCTGCGCCGGATGCGGGCGGCGCTCTCGGTCAGGTCGTTCCGGCGGGTCAGAGCGGGCTGACAAACCGTGGGAGGATTGCGCTCGGTGAAGGAGGGCCCATGTCGAACAGCGGCACGGCAACGCAAGGTGTGGTGATCGCGAGCCTCGGCTCCCGGATCCTCGCCGCCGTGCTCGACGGAATCCCCCCGGCGTTGGCCTACGCGGTCTGGTACGTCATTCTCAACCGCGCGGTCCAGCCCGTTACGGTGCTCGTCACCTCCGTCGTAGCCGGCGTCGCGGTGCTGGCCTGGGCGCTCGTCGTCTGGTGGGGGTACGCCACACGTGGCCAGAGCCCCGGCGCGCGGATCGCTCGCATCTCGGTGTTGTCGGCAGCAGACGGCAGGGCACTGGGTTGGGGACGGGTGTTCCTGCGCGAACTGGTCTGGGCCGCGACCATGATCATCCCGATCCTGTGGATCGTGCTCGTCGTGTTGATGGTGACCCATCCGCGGCGGCAAGGCTGGCACGACCTGGCTGCGAAATCGGTCGTGGTGAAGGCCCGAACAGCGACGATCGCCGCCACGCCCTCGGTGCAGCGGGCCTCCGTCGCGGCGGCGAACACCGTCGGGTTGCCGGGCCACCTGAACCGATCGGGCTTTTCAGGGGCCGGGGAGGCGGTCATGGCGCCTCCGCCTCCGGCTCCGGGCCCCTCGTCGTTCGGCGGCGGCCCGATCACCAGTCTGCCGTTCTCCCCACAGTCGGCCCCCCCGCGCCCCGACCCCGGCTTCCAGCCGGTCCCCGGGTCGGTGTCCCCGGCGAGCCAGCCGTGGGGATCGAGCCAGCCGGTCTCCGGGCCGGTGTCCCCGGCGAGCCAGCCGTGGGGAGCCAGCCAGCCGGCCCCGGGGGCACTGTCACCTGCGAGTCAGCCTTGGGGATCGAGCCAGCCGGTCTACGAGCCTGTGTCCCCGGCGAGCCAGCCTTGGGGGCCCAGCCAACCGGCGGCGTCGTCGTACCCCGCCTTCAATCCTGCGCCGGCGGCCCCGGTGAGCCAGCCGCCCGGACCCAGCCAGCCGCCGTACCCGTCGCCCGCGCGCGCCCAGTCCGAGGACGAGTTGAACCGGACCCACTACGCGTCACCGGAGCAACTCGCCGGATTGACCCCGCGCCCGACCACGGAAGGCTGGCAGATCAAGCTCGACGACGGACGGTCGTTCGACCTGACCGGGATGACGTTGATCGGCCGGGATCCTCAGCCTCGGACGGGCGAGGCCGCGGATCTGATCAGCGTCCACGACAGCCGGATGGTGTCGAAGACCCACCTGGCGGTCGGGCTGGACCATCGCGGCGTGTACGTCATGGACCGCGGCTCGACCAACGGCACGGCCATCGCCAACACGGGCGGACAGTTCGAGCCATGTGCGCCGATGGATCCGGTGCGGGTGCGCGAGGGGCAGATCGTGTCGTTCGGCGACCGGTACCTGGAGATCAAGCGGTCGTAGCGAAGTCGGCTGCCGGCTCGCAGGCCGGTCCGGTTCGGCCTACCCTCGTCACGTGCTGTTGAGTGACCGTGACATTCGTGAGGCGATCGAGTCGGGGCGCGTCGTGCTGGAGCCGTACGATCCGGCGATGATCCAGCCGTCAAGCGTCGACGTACGGCTGGACCGGTTCTTCCGGGTGTTCGAGAACCATCGGTACCCGCACATCGACCCGTCCATCGACCAGCCGGACCTGACCCGGGAGATCGAGTGCGGACCCGACGATCCGTTCGTGTTGCACCCGGGGGAGTTCGTGCTCGGGAGTACGTACGAAAAGGTGACGCTGCCGCACGACCTGGCCGCCCGGCTGGAGGGAAAGTCGTCGCTCGGTCGGCTCGGGCTGGTCACCCATTCGACGGCGGGATTCGTCGATCCGGGCTTCACCGGGCACATCACCCTGGAACTGTCGAACATGGCGACCTTGCCGATCATGTTGCTGCCCGGCATGAAGGTCGGCCAGTTGTGCTTCTTCCAGTTGTCGTCGCCCGCCCAGCATCCGTACGGCAGCGCCGTCAACCTCAGCCGCTACCAGGGCCAGCGCGGCCCGACCGCTAGTCGTAGCCATCTGAACTTTCACCGCACACGGATCGAGGATTAGGGGCGCTCGCCTCCAACGGTCGGACTGCTCTTTCGGTGGTCGCTGGTCGGGTTTCGGTGTCCGGCGGTTCCGTCGGCGGTGTCGGGTCGTCTGGATCCTGCTCCGGATCCGGGTCTCGGGTGGTGGTTTCGGTGATGGGTGGTGGTTGGTGGGTGTACGTCGCGCCTGCAGGGGTTCGGGTGGTGCGGGTTCCGGCTGGTTGGTTGGGGTGGGTGGTGATCTGCCAGCCGGGTGTTTCGCGGGTGTGGTTGCAGCGTTCGCAGAGGGCGGCGGCGTTGTGGTAGGTGGTGGGTCCGCCGTCGGCGGCGCGTTCGGTG
>JBDHZQ010000066.1:0-14305 GCA_039811945.1 Propionibacteriaceae bacterium | reverse complement strand
GGGGCACGGGCGATCCGGGAGTTGCCCCCGGAAGCGCCACCGGTCGACGCCGCATGATTCTCGTCGACAGCTCCGCCTGGGTCGAGTTCGACCGCTCCACCGGCAGCGACGTCGACCGGGCCCTCACCGAACTCATTGCGGCGGACGGTCCTCTGGCAGTGACTGAGCCGATTGTCATGGAGGTCTGTGCCGGGGCTCGCGACCGAGCTCGCGAACGCGATCTGCGCCGCCTGCTCGGACGATTCCAGCTGGCGCGGTTCGACCCGGCGGCCGACTTCAACGGAGCCGTGACGATCTATCGAACCTGTCGACGTGCCGGAGTCACGCCACGCGGCCTGATCGACTGCATGATCGCGGCCGTGGCCTTACGCGAATCTCACGAAGTGCTTGCCTTCGACCGGGATTTCGGCGAGATGGCCGCGGTGGTGGGCTTGGCCCTCCACCCCATCTCGTTGGGACGCTGAGCACTGCCCGGCTCGGGTGCTCGATGTGTGCACGGCATCCCGCACGTGACGACGGCGGGCCAGACCCAGATTGACGTTTCCACAATTGTCCACAGCCCGCTGTGGAAAGCTTCGTCGTACCTCCGGTTCGCGTGCGTACGCCCGCTGCCGCCCCCCGACGGTCCCCAGATCCTCCCCGTGTAGTTTTCGATCTGCCCACACGAACGACAAAAATGTGATTCCCCGTCGGCCAGGAGCTTCGCACCTTATCCCCAGTGTCCACAGGACCGATGACGACGACGTGAGAGATAGACCACTCCACCCACTCACAATCGGGTGAACGGAGATCTGGGGACAACGCTGGATTCGAGCCGCGCAGGGACCCACCAAGACCGCGGAGGGAGTCTGTCGGTGCGCGATGGATATGATCGGGCACGCGATGAGAGGGGCATGGTGAAGATCCAACTCGACAAGGACGTCCTGGCCGATGCCGTGCAGTGGGCCGCGCGCAGCCTGCCGACGCGACCGAGCGTGCCGATTCTCGCGGGCCTTTTGGTCCGTGCGGACGCAGACGGCGTCACGTTCTCCAGCTTCGACTACGAAACATCGGCGCGGATCAGTGTGCCGGCCACAGTCGAGGAACCCGGAGTCTCGCTCGTCTCCGGCCGGCTCCTCGCCGACATATCCCGCTCACTGCCACCGAAGCCGGTCACTCTGAAAGCCAACGACGCCCAACTCGAGTTGGTGTGCGGTTCGGCGCGGTTCACCTTGCAGACCCTGCCCGTGAGTGAATACCCCGAGTTGCCGCAGATGCCAGAGGCGACGGGCACCGTGTCGTCGAGCAGTTTCGCCCAGGCCGTGGCCCAAGTGGTGGTCGCGGCCGGACGCGACGAGTTGCTACCGGTTTTCACCGGCGTCCGGGTCGAGATCGACGGTGATCGCATCGACTTGCTCGCCACCGACCGCTACCGGATGGCACTGAAAGAGGTCGACTGGAATCCCGCCTCGACCCAGGCCAGCGGCGCGGCCCTGGTGCCTGCCCGGGTGCTCGCTGACGCGGCCAAGTCGATGACGACGGGTGAGGCGGTCACCTTGAGCCTGAGTTCGGCAACCTCCGGCGAGGGGCTGATCGGTCTCGAGGGGGAAGGAGCGGGCGGGGTACGGCAGATCACGACCCGGCTGCTCGACGGGGAGTTCCCCAAGGTGCGGCACCTGATGAACATCGCGCCGGCGGTCTCGGTTCGCACGAGCACGACCGACCTGATCGCGGCCGTCAAGCGCGTCGGGCTGGTGGCCGAGCGCAACACGTCCCTGCGGATGCTGCTCGAAGACGGGGCCATCACGCTCGAGGCTGCCACCGGGGATCAGGCCCAGGCCTCAGAGGCCATCGAGGCGACCGTCGAGAACCACACCGGCGACGAGATGCCGATCACGGCGGCCGGCTTCAACCCGCACTATCTGTCCGACGCGTTGACCGCGGTGGATGCGCCGTACGTGCACTTCGCCTTCACCGCTCCAGGCAAACCTTGTCTCCTGACGGCGTTGACGGAGATCGACGGCACCCCGGCCACCGACTACCGTCACGTCATCATGCTGATGCGTCTGCCGACCTAAGGAACGAAACCGCACACCACAAGGGAGATTGCCATGCAGCTCGGCCTCGTCGGATTGGGCAAGATGGGCGGAAACATGCGCGAGCGCATCCGCCGCGCGGGCCACACGGTGGTTGGATTCGATCGCAATCCTCAGCTCGCCGATGTCGCCTCGCTGGGCGAGATGGTGGCCCAACTCACCGATTTCCCCCGCGCGGTCTGGGTGATGGTGCCCGACACGGTGGTCAGTGACGTGGTGTCGGCTGTGGCCGACGTGTTGTCTCCGGGCGACATCATCATCGACGGCGGCAACACGAAATGGCGACTCGACCACGACCATGCGGCGATGCTGAGCGGCCGTGACATTCACTTCGTCGATTGCGGAGTCTCCGGAGGGGTGTGGGGACTCGACAACGGCTACGCGCTGATGGCCGGAGGCGACAACGCCGACATCGAGCACCTCATGCCGATCTTCGAGGCGCTCAAGCCGCCCGGTGAGTTCGGGTTCGTCCACGCCGGCGGTCACGGCGCGGGCCACTTCGCCAAGATGGTTCACAACGGCATCGAGTACGGCATCATGCAGGCCTACGCCGAGGGCTGGGAGCTGCTGGAGAAGTCCGGCGAGGTCGACAACGTGCCGGAGGTCTTCCGTTCGTGGCGCGAGGGCACCGTGATTCGTTCGTGGCTGCTCGATCTCGTCGTACGGGCCTTGGACGCAGATCCCCACCTGGAGAAGATCGAGGGGTACGCCTCCGATTCCGGTGAAGGGCGGTGGACCGTCAATGCTGCGGTGGATCTCGGAGTTCCGGTGCCGACCATCGCTGCATCGCTGTTCGCCCGGTTCGTGTCACAGCAGGACGACTCGCCGGCCATGAAAATGGTCGCGGCCATGCGCAACCAGTTCGGCGGGCACGCGGTCGTGGCCGAAGGAACCCCTGCCGCGGGCCAGGCTGCCACGCCCGCTCCCCCCGCCACGCCGTAACGGGGACGAACCCCACGGGATGTACGTCACGTACCTGCACCTCACCGACTTTCGCTCCTACCGCGAGGTCGAGGTCAGCCTCGACCGGGGCGTGTCGGTGTTCGTCGGTGCGAACGGGCAAGGCAAGACGAACCTCGTCGAGGCTGTCGAGTACCTCGCGACCCTCGCCTCCCACCGGGTCTCCGGCGACGGTCCGCTGGTGCGCGCCGACGCTGAGAGCGCCACGCTGAGGGCCAGGGTTCAGGCCGCGGCCGACGACCCGAGGTCACTCGCCCTCGACGTCCAGATCGTGCCGGGAAAGGCGAACCGAGCCAAGCTGAACCGTGCGCCGCTCAGGCGGGCGCGGGACATTCTCGGCGCCCTGGTGGTCGTGTTGTTCTCTCCGGAGGATCTGGCGATCGTGAAAGGCGATCCGAGCGAACGGCGGCGCTTCCTCGACGACCTGCTCGTCGCGCGCTGGCCGCGGTTCGCCGGTGTCAGGGGAGATTACGAACGGGTGCTGCGCCAGCGCAATGCGTTGCTCAAGTCGCTGTCGGGCCGTACCTCGAGAGCAGCCAGCCCCGACACCGCCGCCACCCTCGACGCCTGGAGCGACCATCTGGCCGCCCTGGGCGCCGACCTCGTGTCGGCGCGGCTGCAGACCCTGGCCGACCTGGTGGGCCACCTCGAGCGGGAATACGAGGCGATCGCGCCGGTGAACAACGTAGCCGGGGCGGCGTACAAGAGTGGATCCGCAGTCGAAGGGCAGCTGACGCGCGACGAGCTCGCGAGCGTTCTCCGCGAGGCGATGACCGCGCGGCGCGCCGAGGAGATCGCCCGCGGCGTGTCCCTGGTCGGGCCCCACCGAGACGACATCGCCTTGTCGATCGGTTCGTTGCCGGCCAAGGGATACGCCAGTCACGGCGAATCGTGGTCACTAGCGTGCGCTCTGCGGTTGGCGTCGTTTCATCTCGTCAAGGACGACGGGATCGACCCGGTGCTGATCCTCGACGACGTGTTCGCCGAGTTGGACCAAACCAGGCGGGTACGGCTGGCGGCCGCCATCGCCGAGGCCGAGCAGGTGTTGATCACCGCCGCCGTGGCCGACGACGTGCCGAAGGAGTTGGTCGGCCGGCAGTTCGTCGTCGCCGACGGAACCGTGCGAGGTCTCCCATGACGGATCTGCCACGCGGTTCTGGGGCCACCAACGAGGACGCCGATTCGACCATCGGGGGGGCGGGGGAGTTCGGGGACGTCGAGGAGGTACGGCCGGTTGATCCGAGGGTCGCCGAGCATGACCCCACTGGTACGGACTTGGCTGCGCGTGTGGCTCGCGCGGCCCGCGGCGGAGTGCCGAGGAGCCGTACCCAGAAGGCGAAGCCGATCGTGCCGACCTTGTCGGGGGCCGGAGCCGATCCCCGCGACCCCAAACCGGCCGAATCGGTCTTCGACCGGTTCCTGGCCGAGCGAGGCTGGCAGATCGAGGTCAGCGTGCACAGCGTCATGGGGCGATGGCCGCAGATCGTCGGGCCGGAACTAGCCGAACATTCTGCGCCAGAGGCATTCGATTCCGGCGTGCTCGTGGTGAGAACGTCGTCGACGGCGTGGGCGACGCAACTGCGGGCGCTGGCCCCTCTGCTCGTGGCCAAGCTGAACGAGATCGTGGGCGACGGGGCCGTGGCGAGGGTCGACGTACGGGGACCTGATGCCCCGAAGCGACGCGGCCGCCTCCGGGTCAAAGGAGAGGGTCATGGCGACACGTGGGGTTGAACAAGGCCCGCAGGCGAGAACTCGGTCGGCACGGGTCGAAGCCGGCGTGCACCTCCCGCGACGCGGCGATCTGAGCGCCTGACGGCCCCGGCTGCGTGGGGTACCTTGGATCGACCGCCACCGGACAGCCAAAAGGGCCTTCACGAGTCACTCAGGTGGTGTACGGCCCACAGACGGCGACGGATTCCACAGGTCAACCTACGGTGGTGCATTCGGGATTGACGGCCCTCTCCGGGTATGCTGATCCAGGCTCGAGAACACGACGCAGATCACGGAAACAACCGTTCGAGGCGACGCTCTCGTCTGTGCGATGCAGCCCCCGGAAAGGACACATGTGGCTACCTCCGACGTGCCTGGCGACCTGACGGCGGAGGATTTCGCGGGTGTGCCTGAAGGCGACATGGCCGAGCAGGGCCCCGCGATCGAAACCGGCGATACGGCGATGGCATCGAGGGTCGAGGAAGGGTCGTACGACTCGAGCTCGATCACTGTGCTCGAAGGGTTGGAAGCCGTACGCAAGCGGCCGGGGATGTACATCGGGTCGACCGGCGAGCGAGGGCTGCACCACCTGGTCTACGAGGTGGTCGACAACTCGGTCGACGAGTCGTTGGCGGGCTATTGCGACACGATCGACGTGCGGCTGTTGCCCGGTGGGGGAGTGCGGGTCACCGACAACGGCCGGGGCATCCCCGTGAAGCTGCACCCGACCGAGGGGATCCCAGCGGTGACGCTCGCGCTGACGGTCCTTCACGCGGGTGGCAAGTTCGGCGACGGCGGCTACAAAGTGTCGGGCGGCCTGCACGGAGTCGGCGTGTCGGTCGTGAATGCCTTGTCGAGCAAGCTGACGGTGGACGTACGGCGAGACGGGTACCGGTGGCAGCAGTCGTTCACGCTCGGCGATCCGTCGACCGAACTGGACCAGTTGGAGGCGACCGACGAGACCGGCACGACCGTCGAGTTCTATGCTTCGGACGACATCTTCGAGACCACGGTCTATTCCTACGAGACCTTAGCGGGGCGCTTCCGCGAAATGGCCTTCCTCAATAAGGGCCTCACGATCTCGATCACCGACGAGCGGCCGGACCACGTCGACGCCGACGGCGAACAGGTGACCGACACCTTCCGGTACGACAAGGGGCTGATCGACTACGTGACCTTCCTCATGGGCACCAAGGAACGGCTCAATCCCACGGTCATCGCCGTCGAGGCGCACGCCGCCGCCCAGAACATGGGTCTCGAAGTCGCCATGCAGTGGAACATGACCTTCAACGAGTCGGTGCACACCTTCGCGAACACGATCAACACGCACGAGGGCGGCACCCACGAGGAGGGGTTCCGTACGGCTCTGACCCAGACCGTCAACCGGTGGGGTGAGAACTGGGGCCTGATCAAGAAGCGCGAAGACCGGGTTTCGGGGGAGGACATCCGCGAAGGGCTGACGGCCATCGTGTCGATCAAGCTCGCCGAACCTCAGTTCGAAGGGCAGACGAAGACGAAGCTCGGCAACACCGAGGCGAAGTGGTTCGTGCAGAAGGTCGTCAACGACAAGCTCGGTGACTGGTTCGAGATGAATCCGGCCGAGGGCAAGGAGATCGTCCGCAAGGCGCAGGCGGCAGCGACGGCGCGGGTGGCCGCGCGGAAGGCTCGCGACCTGGCGAGGTCGCGCAAGAGCTTGCTCGGCGGCGGTGGCCTGCCGGGCAAGTTGAGCGATTGCCAGTCCAACAACCCCGAAGAATGCGAGGTTTTCGTCGTCGAGGGCGACTCGGCCGGCGGTTCCGCCAAGGGCGGGCGTGATCCGCGAACCCAGGCGATCCTGCCGATCCGCGGCAAGATCCTCAACGTCGAGAAGGCGAGGCTCGACAAGATCCTGGCCAACCGTGAGGTCGAGGCGATCATCAACGCGCTCGGCACCGGGGTTCACGAAGATTTCGACATCGCCAAATTGCGGTATCACAAGATCGTCCTGATGGCCGACGCCGATGTCGACGGCTCCCATATCCGAGTGCTGCTGTTGACGTTGCTCTTCCGGTTCATGAAGCCGTTGATCGACGCCGGTCACGTCTACCTCGCCCAGCCGCCGCTCTATCGACTCCGCTGGACGAACGCACCGCACGAGCTGGCGTACTCCGATGCCGAGCGCGACGCCTTGCGCGACGACGGCGTCGCCCACGGCAAGAAGCTGCCGAACGTCAACCCGATCCAGCGCTACAAGGGCCTCGGGGAGATGAACGCCGCCGACCTGTGGGAGACCACGATGGATCCGGCCGGGCGGATCCTGCTGCAGGTGACGCTCGACGACGCCGCCCTCGCCGACCAGATGTTCTCGATCCTGATGGGTGAAGACGTCGAGCAGCGGCGCCACTTCATCCAACGCAACGCGAAAGACGTGCGGTTCCTTGACATCTAGTGCTCTTCCCGCATTCGTGACGACCAGGAGTGACCGTGGCTGACGATCCACTTGGCCCGGACGGGCCGGACGGCCCCGACGAGGGACCCGAGAACACCGAACTGGCCGGCCCGGTCGCGTCGAAGACGGAACCGATCGACCTCCAGGTCGAGATCCAGCGCAGCTACCTCGACTACGCCATGAGTGTGATCGTCGGGCGGGCGTTGCCCGACGTGAGGGACGGGCTCAAACCCGTTCATCGGCGCGTGCTCTATGCGATGTACGACGGCGGCTACCGGCCCGACCGGGGCTGGAACAAGTGCTCGCGTGTGGTCGGCGAAGTCATGGGCCTCTACCATCCGCACGGCGATTCGGCGATCTACGACACCTTGGTGCGGCTCGCCCAGCCGTGGGTGATGCGCGCGCCGCTCGTGGCCGGACAAGGCAACTTCGGTTCGCCCGGCAACGATTCCGCAGCTGCGATGCGTTACACCGAGTGCCGGATGGCTCCGCTGGCCATGGAGATGGTGCGAGACATCGACGAGGACACCGTCGACTTCAAGCCCAACTACGACAACCGCGAGACCGAGCCGGTGGTCTTGCCAGCGCGATTCCCGAACCTGCTGGTCAACGGGTCGACCGGCATCGCGGTCGGCATGGCGACGAACATCCCGACGCACAATCTGCGCGAAGTCGCCGAGGCGGTGCAGTGGTCGCTGGAGAACCCCGAGGCGACCAAGGAGGAACTGCTCGAAGCGTCGATCGCCCGGGTCAAGGGCCCCGACTTCCCCAACGGCGCCCTGATCGTCGGCCGGCAAGGGATCGAGGACGCCTACCGCACGGGCCGCGGCTCGGTCATCATGCGCGCAGTCATCGATATCGAAGAAGACAATCGAGGACGCACCCTGCTCGTGGTGACGGAATTGCCGTACATGTGCAATCCGGACAATCTCGCGCTGAAGATCGCCGAGCTGGTGAACTCCGGCCGGCTCAACGGCATCGCCGACATTCGCGACGACAGTTCGGCCCGCACGGGCCAGCGGTTGGTCATCGTGCTCAAGCGCGACGCGCAGCCGCGGGTCGTGATGAACAACCTGTACAAGCACACGCAGCTGCAGGACACGTTCGGCTGCAACATGCTCGCGCTGGTCGACGACGTGCCGAGGACCCTGCGCCTCGACCAGTTCATCTCCTACTGGGTCAAGCACCAGCTCGACGTGATCGTCCGTCGTACCCGCTTCCGCTTGCAGAAGGCCCAAGAGCAGGCCCACATCCTGCGTGGTCTGGTCAAGGCGCTCGGGATGCTCGACGAGGTCATCGCGCTGATCCGGGCCTCGCGCGACGCCGAAGCGGCGCGAATCGGCCTGATGGATCTGCTGTCGATCGACGAGATCCAGGCGACGTACATCCTCGACACCCAGTTGCGGCGCCTCGCCGCGATGGAAATCCAGCGGATCATCGAGCGGCTCGCCGAATTCGAGCGTCAGATCGCCGACCTGACCGACGTGCTCGCCAAGCCCGAACGGCAGCGGCAGATCATCTCGACCGAGCTCGCCGAGATCGTCGACAAGTACGGCGACGAGCGGCGGACGAAGATCGTCTCGGCCGACGGCGATCTCTCAGACGAGGACTTCATCCCCGACGAAGACGTGGTGGTCACGATCACCCACGGCGGCTACGCGAAACGCACCAAGGCGGACCAGTACCGGCTGCAGCGACGCGGGGGCCGCGGCGTGCGGGGTGCGTCCCTGCGAGCCGACGACGAGGTCGAACACCTGTTCGCGACGACCTCGCACCACTGGTTGTTGTTCTTCACCACCCGGGGGCGCGTCTATCGCGCCAAGGTGTGGCAGTTGCCCGAGGGCAGCCGCGACGCCAAGGGCGGCCACGTCGCCGGGTTGTTGAGTTTCCAGCCCGACGAGCGGATTGCGCAGGTCTTGGCGATTCGGTCGTACGACGACGCCGCCTATCTGCTCTTGGCCACGAGAAACGGCCTGGTCAAGAAGACCGAACTGACGGCATTCGACTCGCCGCGGCAGGCCGGGGTGATTGCGATCGCGTTCCGGGAGGAGAGCGACGAACTGATCGGGGCGTCCTTGTGCGACGCGACCGACGACGTGCTGCTCGTGTCTCGTAAGGGCCAGGCGATTCGGTTCCCGGCCGACAACCAGCAGCTTCGGCCGATGGGGCGGGCGACCAGCGGTGTGACCGGGATGAAGTTCCGCGACGGTGACGCGCTGCTGAGCATGAGCGTGATCGACGACGATATGCCCGAAGACGACCGGTACGTGTTCACGGTCACCGACGGAGGGTTCGCAAAGCGCACACCGGTGTCGGAGTACCGCCCCCAAGGCCGTGGCGGCCTCGGCATCAAGGCGATGAAACTCAACGAGGACAGAGGTTCCCTGGTCGGCGGTCTGGTGGTCAGCGAAGGCGACGAGGTCATCGCGATGAAGGTGTCGGGGCAGATCACGCGGTCGCGAGTGTCGGACGTACCGGTCAAGGGGCGGGACACCATGGGCGTCAAGTTCGTCGCGGTGAAGGACGACGACGCGGTCGCAGCGATTGCGAGGTATCCGGAACCTGACGACCCGAGCAGTCCCACGTCGGGCGACGAGGGCGACGAGGGCGATGGGGCTGACGGCACCGGTGTCCTCGCTGGACCAGATGGTGAGAAGGGCGGGTCGACCTCAGGTACCGTGGTGCCGCGTATGACCAGCGACGCACCGGAGGAGGACGACGGTGAGTGAGACCACGCCAGTGCCTGGCGAGCGCGCGGGGACCCCGCTGCTGCCCGGATACACGCCGCGGCCGGCCGGTGTGGTGTTGCCGCCGCCCGTCGATCCGGCGGCCAATGTCGTACCCAGGTCGGATGCGACGCCAGGTCAGGCCGGGTCGGGTGGCAACGGACAGACGCCCGTAGCCCAGGCCACGCCGGCGGCGACGCCGTCAGCGACGGGTGCGTGGCGCGGTGGGGAAGCCGAGAAGACCGTGATTCGGCCCCCGGGAGCCGCCTGGGAGCAGCCCAAGGCCGCGCCCGCTAACGCCGCGAGCCCAGCCGAACCAGATGCGCCGAGCCGACTCGACAAGGCGAAGGCCAGCGTCGCGAGCGCTGCGACTGCCGTGGTGGCGAAGACGAAAGAGAGCGCGGCCAAGGCGAGCGCGGTGGTGTCCGGGGCGGGTGCGGGTACGGCCACCGCGGCGGCGGAGAAGGCCGTCAAGCCGCGGCGCACCCGGCGGGCGCGATTGCGGATCTCGAGGATCGACCCCTGGTCGGTCATGAAGACGTCCCTGTTGTTCGGGATCGCGGGCGGGATCATCTTGGTCGTAGCAACGTACGTCGTGATGAGTGTGATCGAGGCGACAGGCCTGTTCACTGCCATCAATCAGGTCGCCCGCGACGTGCTCAGCTCTCCGACGGATCCGAACCCGTTCGACATCACCCAGTACGTCAACACGCGTCGGGCGACAGGTCTGGCCGCATTGATCGGTGCCATCGACGTCGTGATCTTCACGGCGCTGGCGACCGTATTTTCCTTCCTGTACAACCTTTCCGCGACCATGCTCGGCGGTCTGGAGATCACCCTCGCCGAAGACTGAGGTCCACGGGAATCAGCCTGATGCAGCAGGTCTTCGCGTTCAGCCGGTGGGCGCTCCGTCGTCCAGGATGGCTTGGCGTACCCGGGCGAGCAGAGCCCTGTCGCCCAACTCCATGCCCTGGCGGTCGGCGAGTGCGGCGCGGACAGACGACTGGTGACGTCGCCCTGACGCAGCAGGAACGTGACGAACTCGATCGCGTCGTCGCCTCCGCTGAATCTCGAATGGCCGGGGATCGTTACAGCGACTTTCGCGAGGGAGCGCCCATCGAGTCGGACCCTGCGACGGTGACGGCTGCGCGGACGAGTGTGGCGATCTCCGGAACAGCGAGAGACAGTCGCGACAGCTCGCTTTCTGGGACCCACCGGATCTCGTCGTGTTCCTCCGGTGCGGCGTTGGTTGGCTTGCCCTTCCACATCGTGACGGCGTAGACCTGGGTCTCCGCGTCGGGTGCGGTGATGACGGGTACGGCCAGCAGAGTCACCTCGCCCGCTTCGATACCGAGTTCCTCACGCAACTCGCGGCGTACGGCATCAGCCGGCTCCTCGCCCACCTCGACGTGACCGCCGGGCAGATCCCAGACATCGGGGTAGAAGGCGTTGTCAGCGCGCCGATGAACCAGCAGAGCTGACCTGTCGCGCACGAGGACACCGAACACGACGTGGTGACGGATCATGGGGGTCAGTTTCGCCCAGCGCGGGCGCCGCGCTCACGCTTCGCGTGAAGTTGAGCCTGTCGCCGACCGTGCGATAGCGTAAGCAGTCGCAACGCGGGCCTATAGCTCAGACGGTTAGAGCGCTGCCCTGATAAGGCAGAGGTCACTGGTTCAAGTCCAGTTAGGCCCACCAATGTATTGCCGCTCCCACTAGGGGAAACGCGAACCGGCCGTTTTCGGCGTAGCGGATTCGTAGCGGATCAGACCCCCGTAAGGCATCCCGTGTAGCACCCGGAAGGGACCGCACACCATGCCCAGTAACCAAGCAATCTGGAACCCTGAAGGCATCGGCATCCTGCCGTTGAACGTCGTCATCCTCCGCAGGTACAAGCGGTTCACCCGCTGTCGGGTGACGAGCCCCGGCAAGTACTTCGGGACCGTCCAGGACTTCCATCCTGCCGATGTGCGGGAGGTCGAGCGATGACCACCACGGCGACGAACAGCCCTGCCAAGCAGGTGCGCACGGTGAAGCCTCGTGACTACAGCTCTGCGGTGGGGCGGGTGGTGGCGGAGGTGATCGCCGACGCGGGCCTGACCCGCGCCCAAGTAGCGCGTTGCATGGGCATCTCACCTGGCACGTTGCGGGGGCGGCTTCGGGGCGAGTCGTCGTTCACGATTGATGAGTTGGTCGCGTTCTCGTCCCTGGCGCATGTACGGGTGGGTGACTTGATCGTGCGGGCTCGCGCTGTTGTCTGTCAACGGCGGCTGAAAAGTGACCAGGTTTCGACGGTTGAATCGTGACCAGTCCTGTCGGGTTGTTCATGGTTGTTGGTCTTCGGTGGTCGCTGGTGGGACGCGGCCGAGATCGCGGTCTTTGAGCCGGTAGGAGTCGCCGCGCAGGTTGAGGACCTCGGCGTGGTGGACGAGCCGGTCGATCATCGCGGCGGCAACGACGTCGTCGCCGAAGACCTCTCCCCACCGTCCGAAGGGTTTGTTGGAGGTCACGATGAGCGAGGCTCGTTCGTATCGGGAGGAGACGAGCTGGAAGAACAGGTTCGCCGCCTCGGGTTCGAAGGGGATGTATCCGACCTCGTCGATGACCAGCAGCGGGTAGCGCAGCAGTTTGCGCAGTTCCTCTTGCAGGGTGCCGGCGTGGTGAGCGGTGGCGAGTCGGTCGACCCACTCGGAGGCGGTCGCGAACAGGACCCGGTGCCCGGCCTGGCAGGCACGGATCGCGATGCCGGTGGCCAGATGGGTCTTGCCGGTGCCTGGTGGCCCGAGGAAGATCACGTTCTCCTTGGCGGTGATGAAGTCCAGGGTGCCCAGGTGGGCGACCAGGTCGCGTTTGAGTCCGCGGGCGTGGTCGAAGTCGAACTCCTCCAGGGACTTACGGGCCGGGAAGCGGGCGGCGCGGATGCGTCCTTCGCCGCCGTGGGACTCCCGGGCGGACACTTCGCGAGCCAGGCACGCGGCCAGGAACTCCTCGTAGGTCCAGGACGCCTCGCGGGCCCGGTCGGCCAACCGTGGGATCGACTCGCGCAGCGTGGGAGCCTTCAACGCCCGGGTCAGGAACGCCAGCTCGCTGATGGTGTCCTTGCTCTTGCCGGTGGTGGTCTGGCTCATCCGGTGGCCTCCTGACCGGTGGTGTCGATCCCGAAGACGGTGTCGTAGGTCGACAGGTCCCGCACCTGCACGACCTGGCCAGCGGGCGCTGGCGCGGTGCCGGGCTGCCCGAACCGAGTGCGTCGTAGCGCCTGCGCGGCGGCGGCGTGGGCAGGGTCGGTGAAAGTCTGCTGTCTGGCCCAAGAGCGGGGGTGGTCGGCCACCAGGAGCCCCTCGCACATCGCTCGTACCCGGTCAAGGTCGGCGCGGACCTGGACGCGGCGCCCGATCACCGAGGGGTGGATGGAGTAGTCGTTGGAGTCCAGCCGCACGTAGTGGTCCCGCGGCAGGATCAGGCTCGTGGCCCAGCCGGTGGCCGGGACCACTGGCGGCAGGGCCATCATTGCCGCGGTGTCAGCGGCGACACGGTCAACCGGCCGGCAGCCCAGCACCCGCATCCACCGACTGTTCGAGGTCGTCACGAACTCGCTCAGCTGGGTGTTGAAGTCGCCTGGGCCGGTGAACTCCCGCCCGGGTAGGAACGATTTCTCGTAATGGTCATGGCAGCGTTCCAGCAGGCCTTTGGCCTCGGGGTCACCCGGCCGGCAGATCAGCACCTTCGCGCCCAGCACGCCCCGGAACGCGTGGCACGCGGCCGTCAGCTCCGGATCCTTGGGGCGCCACCTGCCGACCGCGGACTCCCCGTCCCAGACCAGGACCTTGGGGACCGCGCCGAGCTGGGACAGCAGGGACCACCACCCGGCGTACAGGTCCTCCTCGGACCGAGAGGGGATCAGCAGCGCCCCGCGCCACCGCGAGTACCCGCACGCCATCGTCATCACCGGCAGCCGTTTCGCAGTCCGGGACTGGCCATGGCCCACGTCCAGGCTGATGTCGGGGAACCAGAAGTCGAACTGGGCGATCTCCCCGGGCAGGTACGTCGTGCGCGAGGCCGGGTCCGGCGGCAGGAACGCAGGCCGCAGCACCGCGACCTTCTCCTTGAACACCGTCATCCCGCGCGTCCACCCAACCCGCTGGGCGATCACCGTGGCCGGCATCCGAGGGTGCTTCTTCAACAGCTCCTTGATCGCCTCCTCGAACTCATCCGCTGCCGAGCCCGTCAGCGCCCGCTCGTACCTCGGTGGTGACGCCGAAGCCAACGCCTTACGCACCGTGACCCTGGTGACCCCGACCTGCCGCGAGATCTCCGAGATCGACAACTTCTCCGCCGCCCGCAGCCGACGGATCTCTGCCCATTCCTGCACACTGATCACCCTCCAAGGGTCAGGACAGGCTGGT
>JBDHZQ010000065.1:0-14354 GCA_039811945.1 Propionibacteriaceae bacterium | reverse complement strand
GTTGGCGTGCGAGCGGAGCGGGGCGACCCTGCGTTGGTTCGACATCACCGACGAGGGTCGGCTGGATCTCTCCGGGGCCCAGCGCGAAGGGCTGGTCAACGAGCGGACCAAGGTCGTCTCGCTGACCTGGGTCTCGAACGTGCTCGGCACGGTCAACCCCGTCGCCGAGGTCGCTGCCTGGGCCCATGCCCATGACGCTGTCATGGTCGTCGACGGCTCGCAGGGTGTGCCGCAGATGCCCACCTCGGTGGGCGATCTCGGGGCCGATCTGCTCGCCTTCACCGGACACAAGATGTGCGGTCCGACCGGCATCGGCGTGCTCTGGGGCCGGTACGACCTGCTCGCCTTGCTGCCTCCGTTCCTGGGCGGCGGCGAGATGATCGAAGTGGTCACGATGACCGGTTCGACGTACGCCGCACCTCCTCATCGGTTCGAGGCCGGGACACCCCCGATCGCTCAGGCCGTGGGCCTGGGGGCTGCGGTCGACTACTTGACGAACCTGGGTATGGCGGCTGTCGCCGCGCACGAACGGGAGGTGACGGCGTACGCCCTGGAAGGCCTCGCGACCGTGCCGGGTCTCCGGGTTCTGGGACCCACGGACCTCGTCGACCGCGGCGGCGCGATTTCGTTCACCCTCACCGACGTGCACCCCCACGACGTCATGCAGTTGCTGGACAGCCGCGGTATCGCCGTCCGCGGCGGACATCACTGCGCGCGTCCCTTGCACGAGCGGCTGGGGGTGCAGTCGAGCGTGCGGGCCTCGCCGTACCTCTACACCACCTTCGCCGAGATCGACCGACTCGTCGCTGCTCTCGACTACACCCAAGCCTTCTTCGCCGGCCGGTTCGCCGCGCCGCGCGATCCGGTCGCGCTCGGACAAGGGGGATCATGAGCGTCGAATCCTTGTACCAGGAGATCATCCTCGACCACTACCGAGCCAAGCACCACGCGGGGCTGAGGGAGCCGTACACCACCGAGGTCCACCACGTGAACCCGTCGTGCGGTGACGAACTGACCCTGCGAGTGGCGCTGGCCGACGGTTTGGTGGTCGACGTGTCGTACGACGCGGTCGGCTGTTCGATCTCGCAGGCGTCGACGTCGGTCATGAGCGACTTGGTCGTGGGGCAGACCCCGCAGCGGGCCTACGACCTGCACGACGGGTTCCAGCAGATGATCCAGGGCAAGGGCGAGGTGACCCTGGACGAGGACGAGTACGAAGATGCGGTGGCCTTCGAGGGCGTCGCGAAGTTCCCGGCGCGCGTCAAGTGCGCCATGCTCGGCTGGGCCGCGGTGCGCGATGCGCTGCTGCGGGCTCAAGCCGGAGAGGAGAAACCATGACCGACGCAGTAAGCCGGCCGTCGGACCTCGTCAAGGAGCCGCTGCCCGGCGACGAGCCGCTGCCGAAGACCACCGTGGACGACGTCGAGGAAGCCATGAAAGACGTCGTCGACCCCGAGTTGATGGTCAACGTGGTCGACCTCGGGCTGGTCTACGGAATCCACCTCGACGACGACTTGAACGCCACCCTCGACATGACGTTGACCTCGCCGACGTGTCCGTTGACCGATCGGATCGAGTACGACACCCAACTCGCGCTCGAGGGTCTCGTGTCCAGCGTCACGATCAACTGGGTGTGGTTGCCGCCGTGGACGCTGGACAACATCACCGACGACGGCATCGAACAGTTGAGGGCGATCGGCTACAACGTCTGAGCCTCGCTAGGGTTCCAGCCATGAAAGTCGGCATCGTCGGTGGCGGTATCGGAGGTCTGACGACAGCGATCGCGCTGGCCCGAGAGGGGCACGAGGTCGAGCTGTACGAACAGGCGCCCGGCTTCGAGCAGATCGGCGCGGGCGTCGTCGTCGGTGCGAACGCGAAGGCGATTCTCGACCTGCTCGGGGTCTCGCTCGCCGGGATCGGCGCCGTCTTCGACCGGTTCGAAGCGCGCGACGGCCACGGCGACGTCCTCAACGTGATGCGGACGGGTGACGACCTCGCGATCGGTGTCACCCGAGGCGTACTCCACGATCGCCTGTTGGCGGCTCTACCGGCGGCGGTGCGGGTTCACGTGGGCACGGCTGTCCGTGAGGTACGGCAGGACGCCGACGGCGCTTACCTGGCGGGTCGGCGGTACGACGTGGTCGTCGGTGCGGACGGCCTCCGATCGACGATCCGGCGGCAGATCGCGGGCCCGATCCCTTTGTCGTACTCGGGTCAGACCTGTTGGAGATGGCAGGCGACGTACGACACCGGCCCGGTCGCGACCGAATGGTGGGGGCCCGGCCGCCGCGTCGGGGCCGTACCCGTGGGTGACGGCGAGACGTACCTCTATGCGGTCGCCGACGCGCCCGCCGGGCGCCGCGGCCCCGGTAGCCCGGTGGCCTTCCACGAGATGTTCGACGTGCTGCCGGCGGCGCAGGAGGCGGTCGAAACGGCCAAGTCCGTGCCCGTCCTGCATCACGACCTGTACGAGGTGAGTCGTCCTTCCTGGGGGAAGGGTCGCATCGTGCTGATCGGGGACGCGGCGCATGCGATGACGCCGAACCTGGGGCAGGGTGCGGCGATGGCGATCGAGGACGCAGCGGCTCTTGCGTTCAGCTTGAGGTACGGCATCGTCGGCCTGCCGACCCGTCTGGCCCACGGGCGTGACCAGCGGGTTCGCGCTGTCGCTCTGATGTCCCGGACCATCGGCCGGCAGGCGCAGAGTTCGTCGACGTGGGGCAGGCGCATCCGCGACCTGGCCTTCAGAGCCACGCCGCAGTTCATGGGCGATCTGACGTACCAGAGGCTGGTGCGGCCCGGGTACGAACTGGCCCGCCGGCTGGCGAACCTGCCCGTGACGTCCTGATCGAAGGACTGGTGGGCTGTCTGCCGTTCGCGTAGCCTGCGCCACGTGCGCCGGGTCGTGCTCCTCGGGCTTGCGCTGGGCCTCATCTGCGCCACGCTGTCGGCCGTACCCACCCGCTGGGATCTGCCCGCCTCGGCCAGCGGCGATCAATCGCTCGCCAGCGCCGTGAGGGAGATGAAACCCGCCGGTCACGCCCTCGCCGTGGTGTTCGTCGCTCCCGGCGGGGTGCGAGGAGCGTACTGGCGCTGCGACGGGACCACGACCTTCGAGATCGGTTCGGTGAGCAAGCCCCTGACCGGCCTGGTGTTGGCCGATGCGGTCGCTCGGGGCGAGATGTCGCTCGACGACCCGCTGGGTCGATTCCTGGATCTCGGATCCAGCGCGGCCGCGTCGATTCCGGTTTGGCAAGCAGCGACGCACACGTCAGGGTTGCCACGCGGACCGCGGCCGCGGGGCTCGGGCGGGTGGTCGTCCGCCTACACCGGGGTCGACGTGCGACAGTTGGAAGCCGATGCTCGGTCGGTCACCCTCGGCGAGCAGGTGTTCGGGTACTCGAACCTGGGCGGCGCGCTCGTGGGGCAGGCGGTGGCCAAGGCCGCGGGACTGTCGTACCCGGACCTCATGCGCACGCGACTGTTCGAGCCGCTTGCGATGTCCCAGAGCGCGGCGCAGACGACGCGGCCGCTGGTCGGCGGCGGGTACAACGCCGTGGGAGTCCGGCAACCGCCGTGGCTCCTGGACGCGTACGCCCCGATGGGCGGCATCGTCTCGACGCCGGAGGATCTGACGAGGTTGGTCCAAGCGTTGATCGACGGATCGGCGCCCGGCGTTTCCGCTCTCGATCCACGGGTGTCGTCGGGTGTGGAGCGCCAGGAAGGGCTGCTCTGGGACGTGCATCCGTACGGCGACGGTCGCGTCATGGCCTCGCATCCGGGCGGCACTCCCGGGTACGCGGCCTACCTCGCCGTGGACCGAGTCAGCCGGACGGGCGTGGTGGTGCTCTCCGACAGCCGAATCAACGTCGAGGGGATCGGCGAATCGCTCATGCGGGAGCCGCCACCCTCGTGATCGGCGACGATTCGCCACCACCCGGTGGATCGGCGACAATCGATCCTCGTGTTGACGGTGACGACGGTCGAAGTGCGGGCGGGTGCCCGGCTGCTGCTGCAACCTGTCAGCTTCCCGGTCAACCCCGGCGACAAGATCGGACTCGTCGGCCGCAACGGCGCAGGCAAGACGACACTGACAAGAATTCTCGCCGGTGAAGCACTTCCCGCCGGCGGCACGGTGCAACGAAGCGGCACCATCGGCTACCTCCCGCAGGACACACGCACCGGCAACCTGGACGTGACGACCCGCGACCGCATTCTCAGCGCCCGCGGTCTGGACACGATCCTGACCCGCCTGACGAGGTACGGCACGGCGATGGCCGAGGCGGCGGACGAGGAGATGCGCGAGTCGGCAATGGCCTCCTATGCGCGCGCGGAAGCCGAACTGTTGGCGGCCGGGGGCTACGCCGCCGAGGCGGAGGCTGCCCGGATCTCAGCGAACCTCGGGCTGCCGGAGCGCGTGCTGAGCCAGGCTCTTCGCACCCTGTCCGGTGGCCAACGGCGCCGCGTCGAACTCGCCCGGATTCTCTTCGGCGGAGCAGACACGCTGCTCCTCGACGAGCCGACCAACCACCTCGACGCCGATTCGATCACGTGGCTTCGAGGGTATCTGCGCGACTATCCCGGCGGGCTGGTGATCATCTCGCACGACACGGGGCTGCTGGAGGCCGTGGTCACCAAGGTGTTCCACCTGGACGCCAACCGGGCCGAACTGGACCAGTACGCGATGGGCTGGAAGCCGTACCTGCTGCAGAGAGAAACCGACGAGAAGCGACGCAAGCGCGAACGCGCGAACGCCGAGCGGAAGGCCGAACAACTGCTCGCCCAGGCCGACAAGATGCGTGCGAAAGCCACGAAGGCGACCGCCGCGCAGAACATGGCCAAGCGAGCCGAGAAGCTGCTGGCTTCCGTGGAGGCCGAACGGCGGGCCGACAAGGTCGCACACATCCGGCTTCCGGACCCGGCACCCTGCGGCAAGACGCCGCTCGCGGCGACGGAGTTGAGCAAGTCGTACGGCTCGCTCGAGGTCTTCACCGACGTCGACCTGGTCATCGACCGGGGCTCGAAAGTGGTCGTGCTGGGTCTCAACGGCGCGGGCAAGACGACGCTGCTGCGGTTGCTCGCCGGAGTCGAGCTGGCCGACACCGGCGAGGTGATCGCCGGCCACGGCCTCAAGCTGGGCTACTACGCGCAGGAACACGAGACGATCGACGTGGCCCGGACCGTGCTGGAGAACATGAGTACGGCCTCGCCTCACCTCACGTCGACCGAGGTCAGATCGGTGCTCGGCTCGTTCCTGTTCTCGGGCGACGACGTCGAGAAGCCGGCCCGCGTGCTGTCCGGCGGGGAGAAGACCCGGTTGGCGCTGGCGATGCTCGTCGTCAGCGCCGCGAACGTGTTGCTGCTCGACGAACCGACCAACAACCTCGATCCGGCCTCCCGGGCCGAGGTGTTGTCGGCGATCCGCACGTTCCCCGGCGCGATCGTGCTCGTGACCCACGACGAGGGGGCGGTGCATGCATTGGAACCGGACCGAGTGCTGCTCCTGCCCGACGGGGTCGAGGATCTGTGGAACGTCGACTACGCCGACCTGGTGTCGCTCGCCTGAGGTTCGGTGTCGGTACACGGTGGCACAATGGCGCGTCGGAAGCACCAGGAGGTCCTCATGCGTTTCGCCCCCCTTGCCGTCGCGGCAATTCTGACCATTGCGCTCGCTGCCTGCGCCTCGACCTCGCCCCCGCCGGTTCCGTCGCCGGCGGCGTCCAACTCGTCGGCCGCCTTGGCGACGCCGATCGCCTCCGAGACCCCGACCACGATGTCCAGCGCTCCGCAGGCCACCGGCCTGCCCGGTGCGACGGGGACCCCGTCGGCACCCGCCCTGCCCCGCAGCAGCGCTTCGGCGTCGGCGTCGTTGTCGACGGTGCCGGGCAAGTCGCTGAATACCGTGCGGTTGCCGATGGCGTTGGGCACGTACCGGGCCCAGACCCAGACCGGCGCCACCGGTGAGCAGGTGGTGCAGTACGGCAACCCGAACAGCACGTTCGACCTCTACTTCGTGACCGTGTCGACGCTGTCCGACGCGGCGACGGTGGCCCACGGATTCACCGGCACCGTCAGCAAGGGTCCGGCGCTGTGCGGGATGATCCCGGAGAATTCGAAGACCGCAGCATGTGTGCTGCCACTCGACCGGGGCATGGTGTTGATCAACGGCACCGGCGTGCAGACGCTCGACCAGACGGCCGCCTTCGCCCAGTTGGTGTGGGCCGCCATCCCATGAGTCTCGGGCCGGGCGGTGGTGGCGGTGCGGGCCTCCACATGCGCTCCAGCATGTCGAGGGACCGCTCGGTCACCGAGCACCACATCTCCCGCGGGGTCCTGCGCCGCGTGCTCGGGTACGCCGCGCCGTACCGAGGAGCAATCGCGGTCTTCCTGATCTGCACCGTCGTCGACGCCGCCGCCGGCGTCGTCCCCCCGTTGCTGTTCAAGGCGATCATCGACAACGGTGTCCTGGCCAAAGACCTGGCCGTCGTGGTCCGGCTGTCGATCGTCGTGGCCGCGATCGCCGTGGTGAGTGCCGGGAACACCCTGCTCATGCGATGGCTGTCGGCGAGGGTGGGTGAAGGGTTGATCTTCGACCTACGCACGAGCGTGTACGACCACGTGTCGGCCATGCCGTTGGCTTTCTTCAGCCGCACCCACACCGGCAAGCTCGTGTCGCGGTTGCATTCGGACGTGATCGGCGCTCAGCAGGCGTTCACGAGCACCCTGTCGGGCGTGGTCTCCAACGTCGTCACGCTCGCCTTGACGTTGGTGGCGATGATCACGCTGTCGTGGCAACTGACCTTGGCTGCGCTGGTGCTGTTGCCGGTGTTCATCCTGCCGGCTCGCTTGGTCGGGCGACGGCTGGCGGATCTCACCCGGACCTCTCAACAGTTGAACGGCGACCTCTCGGCCACGATGACCGAACGCTTCAGCGTCTCGGGCGCTCTGCTCGTCAAACTGTTCGGTCGCAAGTCCGACGAGCACGCATTGTTCGCCGACCGAGCCCGCGGGGTGCGCGACGTGGGCATCACGATCGCCATGGTCAATCGCTTCTTCTTCACGTCGGTCATGCTCGTGGCCGCGCTCGCCACAGCCGTGGTGTACGGCATGGGCGGCTGGTTCGCGATCGCCGGCAGCCTGACGGTGGGAACGTTGACGGCTCTGGCCGGGCTGTTGATGAGGCTCTACTCGCCGCTGATCCAGCTGTCGAGCGTGCGGTTCGACGTCATGAGCGCTCTGGTGAGCTTCGAGCGGGTCTTCGAAGTGCTCGACTTGACCCCGGCGATCCGGGACGCGCCCGATGCCGTACCTGCGACCGGGATCGGCAGTGTCGAGTTCCGGCACGTCGATTTCACGTACCCCGACCCGTCGACGGTCTCCATCGGCTCGCTCGAACCGACACCCAGCGTCGTCGAGTCGGCCAATCGGCAGGTGCTGTTCGACGTCTCGTTCGCGGCGGCACCAGGGGAGACGGTGGCGTTCGTCGGCCCGTCCGGGGCTGGCAAGACCACGCTGACTCACTTGGTGTCACGGCTGTACGACGTGACCGGGGGAGCCGTTCTCGTCGGTGGGGTCGACGTGCGCGACCTGCAGTTGGAGTCGCTCGCGAGCAACGTCGGGTACGTGACCCAGGATGCTCACCTGTTCCACGAGACGATCCGGCAGAACTTGCTGTACGCCAAACCTGATGCGACCGACGAGGACCTCTGGCAGGCTCTGCGGGTGGCTCAGATCTCCGACCTCGTGAACCGGCTCCCCGACGGTCTCGACACGATGGTCGGCGATCGCGGCTATCGGCTGTCGGGCGGCGAACGCCAGCGGTTCGCCATCGCTCGGCTGCTCCTGAAGGCCCCGCCGATCGTGGTGCTCGACGAAGCCACGGCCCATCTCGATTCGGAATCCGAGACGGCCGTGCAGGTCGCCCTCGACCAGGCGATGGCCGACCGTACGTCGCTGGTGATCGCGCACCGGCTGTCGACGGTTCGAGCCGCCGACCAGATCCTGGTCGTCGACGGCGGCCGCATCGTGGAGCGGGGCACCCATGCCGAGTTGGTCGGGGCCGGCGGGCCGTACGCCACCCTCTACCGCGCCCAGTTCGCCCCGTCCGGCGACGCCGCGTGAGGATCAACCGCGCCTGGGTGGTGGCCGGCGTCACCCTGCTCGCGCTGGTGTCCGCGGCGGCTTTCCGGAGCTCAATCGGCGTGCTCATGGAACCGATCGAGTCCGAGTACGGCTGGGACCGCGCGACAACGTCGGGCGCGGTCACGGTCAACCTCGTGCTGTACGGCCTCGTCGCCCCGTTCGCCGCTGCCGTCATGGAGCGGTGGGGGATTCGCCGTACCGTCTTCCTTGCTCTGCTCGGCGTCGGCGTGGCCTGCGCCCTCACCACCGTGATGACCAGCCCTTGGCAGCTCTGGGCCCTGTGGGGAGGGGTGGTCGGGATCGGCACCGGATGTCTCGCCCTGGTGTTCGGCGGCATCGTCGCGAACCGGTGGTTCGCGACCCGTCGGGGTCTGGTCACGGGGATCTTCTCGGCGGGGAACGCCACCGGGCAGTTGATCTTCCTGCCGATGATCGCCGCGGCGGCGAGCGGTCCGGGCTGGCGGTACGCCTCGTGGTTGGTCGCCGGCCTGGCTTTGTCTGCCGCGGTGCTCGTGGGCCTGTTCCTGCGCGACCGCCCCGCAGAACTGGGACTCCTGCCGTACGGAGCCTCCCCGAACGACCCTGACGATTCGGTGCCGGCCACGGCCCCAGGCGACCCGGTCAGGACCGCCTTGCGACTCTTGGCGCGCTCGGCCCGTCGGTGGCCGTTCTGGGCCTTGGTGTTGACCTTCTGGGTGTGCGGCTGGTCGACGAACGGCCTGATCCAGACCCATTTCGTCCCGGCTGCCCATGACCACGGGATGCCCGCCACGACCGCTGCCGGGCTGCTCGCCGCCGTCGGGGTGTTCGACATCATCGGCACACTGGCGTCCGGCTGGCTGACCGATCGGGTCGACCCGCGCTACCTGCTCGTCGCCTACTACGGACTCCGCGGCGCCTCGCTGCTCACGATCAACGCGCTGCTCGGCCCGACCGTCCAGCCGTCGATGTGGGCCTTCATCGTGTTCTACGGCCTCGACTGGGTCGCCACCGTACCCCCCACCATGGCGCTGTGCCGGACCCACTTCGGAGTGGCCGACTCCGGGGTCGTCTTCGGCTGGGTGTTCGCCTCGCACATGGTGGGGGCCGGTGTTTCGGCGAGCGTCGCCGGCTGGCTGCGCACCCACGAGGGCACGTACGCCACCGCCTGGATCTTCGCCGCTGTCTTGTGCTTCGCAGCCGCGGTGATGGCGATCACGATCCCGCGAGCCGGAAGGTCCTCACCACGCACGACACCAGAATCCGAGCCGATCGCACGGTGACCGGCGGCCCATGGAACGCGTTCGGCCCCATCGCGATCAGGTCGGCGACCTGTTCAGCGGACAGGTCGGCCTCGTACGAGATCGGTCGGGCCGAGTCGAGGACGAACCGGTCTCCGAGGGAGTCAATGAGGCGTTCGTCCTTGTCGGGGTCCACTGCCATGAGTTGGTACGGCTCCCTCAGCCCGGCGAGATGATCCGCCTGCGGGGTGACCACGACCAGCGCCCCGCCGGGGCGGAGCACCCGGACGAACTCGCCGGCGTTGCGCGGCGCGAACACGACGAGCACGAGGTCAGCCGACTGGTCGCGAAGCGGCAGCCGTCGCCAGGTGTCGGCGACGACGCTGGCCAGCCGGTCGTGCGCGCGAGCAGCGACTCGGGCCGCGGCGACCGAGATGTCTGAAGCGATGCCGACGGCGCCCTCGACGGCGTCGAGACAGCGGGCGATGTAGAACCCCGTCCCCGCCCCCGCCTCCAGCGCGACTCCACCACTGTCGAGACCGCACCCGACCGCGGCCGCGACCTGGGTCGCCAGTTCGTCGTACGCCCCAGTCGCCAGGAACCGTTGCCGGGCGGTGAGCATCGCAGCGGTGTCGGCGTGCGCGGGCTGCGGACCGTTGAGGAGGTTGACGTACCCCTGTCGGGCAACGTCGAACGTATGCCGCGCGGGGCACGTGAACTGGCGGTCGCCGGCGTCGAGATCCGCCTGGCAGATCGGGCACGAGAGCAGACCTGCCGCGACGGTGAGGCTCACAGCGCCCGCATCGCCCCGCCGTCGACGGGGATGACGCACCCGCTGATATACGAGGCGGCTGGCGACAGCAGGAAGGCGGCCACGGTGCCGAACTCGTCGGGTCGGCCCAGGCGGCGCAGCGGAATCGCGGCTTCGGCCTGACGCTTGGCTTCCTCGGGGTCGGGGGCGCCGGAGCGCAGGTATTTGAGTCGCTCGGTGTCGATCGACCCGGGCAGGAGGGCGAAGGTACGGCTTCCCTGCGGCCCCAGTTCGTCGCCGAGTTGTTTCACCATCATCGCCAGGCCCGGCCGAAGGGCGTTGGAGATCGCCATGGCGGGCAAGGGACTCTTCACCGATGTCGACAGCACGAAGCCGAGCGTCACGGGCCCTTCAGCAGCAGCAACCACCGCTCGCGCCGTCCTCAGAGCGGGCAGGAAGACCGATCCGAACGCGGCCAGCCATTGGTCGTCGGAATTGTCGAGCACGCCGCCGCGAGGAGGCCCGCCAACGCTGACGAACGCGCCGTCGAGCCGGCCGTACGTGTCGAGAGCCAACTGACAGGCCAACCCGGGCGTGTCAGGGTCGGCCAGGTCGGCGACCAAGCGCGCCACCGTACCCCCGTGGGCTGCCGCGAACTCGTCGAGCACCTCGGCCCTGCGAGCGACGGCAACGACTCGGGCTCCTTCGGCGAGCAGCGCCTCGGCCGCGGCCCGGCCGAGGCCGGCGCTGGCGGCGGTGACGACGAATACCTTGCCTGACAAGCCCAGATCCATACGGATCCCTCCTCCTACGGTCGTGCGGCGATGCGCTGGTCTTGCGACGACGTCGGTTCGTCGTGGTCCGGGTCGGTCTGCGGATCGTCGGTCCCTGGCCCCGGCGGACCGCCCGCGGCAGCCGCGGCAGCCTCCGCCCGCAGCGTTCGCCGTACCTTGAGATCCGACCGGACGAACACGACCAGCCCGACGAGGGCGAATCCGCAGAACATGAACCATTGCACGGCGTACCAGAAATGCGGACCCTCGTCGAGGGTGGGAAGCTCGAATGCGCGGAACGGACCGGTTTGGGCAGGCGTGACAGAGATCAGCATCACGTACCCGTCCATCGCCTCCGCGCCCAGCCACGTGGACAGCGCCGGCGCGTTGATCAGGCGAATCGCCCCTTGTGCCGGTGTGATGGCGACGGACGCGCCCTGTTCACTTCGACGCAGGTAACCCGTGACGTTCACTTCACCCACGGGAGGCGGTAGGGAGTCGGCGCTGGGTTCCCCGTCGTTTTTCCGAGAGATGAAGCCCCGGCTCACGAGCACGAGGTGACCGTCGTCCGTACGCAGCGGCGTCAAGATCTCCGTGCCCTGGTCGTCGCCGTTGCTGCGGTACCTGACCTGCAACTGCCGCGAAGCATCGAACTGACCCGTGAGGGTGACCCGTTGCCATTGGTCTTCGTCGTGCACCTGCGGGTACCCCGTCGACGCCAGACTCACCACGGGAGACGACTCGTGAGCGACGACCACGTCGTTGCGCGCCCGCCGTTCGTCGAGCCGCCGAAGCTGCCACTCGCCCAGGTTGACGAAGACGGTCGCGAGAACAGCGACGAAGACGAGGAGGCCGAGCCACCGGAGCCAAAGACGTCGCACACCCAGGAGACTAACCGGCCTCGCCGACGGTTGGTCCCTGACGCTCCTGACGGTGGGCTGCGCCACGGGCGAGTACGGCTTCGGTCGCCACAGCGGCCGCACGGCCCAGACTTTGGCCGCGACCCACCGCGACACCCACCATGAACGTGGTGAGCGGGGAGGCGGGCCTCACGATCTCGTGGGCTCCGTCGCGGGCCAGATCGAGCAGGATGTGGATCGATTCCAGGTCGAGCGCGACGTCGGACATCCCGAGCGCCTCCGCACATTCGCGCGTCCACTCCTCCAAGGCGCGGAGTTCCTTGTTCATGTCTCACCTCCGAAGGCGATGATCGCATTCCCCCTGGACCGGTCCGGGACCGGGGTCTGTCGATCAGCCCACCTCGGTGCGGCCGTAGACTCGGCCGGGTGTCCGAGACCGACCTGGCTGCCGTCGATGCGTACGGCCGCCGTGCTGTCGACCTGCGGGTCTCGCTGACCGACCGCTGCAACCTGAGGTGCAGCTACTGCATGCCGGCGGAGGGGTTGGCCTGGATGCCGTCGGCCGAGGTGTTGACCGCCGACGAACTCGACCGATTGCTGCGGGTGGCGACGTCCCGTCTGGGTGTCACCACGATCCGGCTCACGGGCGGCGAGCCGCTCCTCCGACGCGATCTGGAGGACATCGTGGCGAGGATCGCAGCCCTACCCGCGCGGCCCCGGATCGCCCTGACCACGAACGGAATCGGGCTCGCTCGACGCGCCCAGGCGCTGCGCGACGCCGGCCTCGACCGCGTCAACGTGTCGCTCGACACGCTGGAGCCCGACCGATTCGCGACGTTGACCAGGCGACACCGCATCGATGACGTGCTGGCCGGTATCAGCGCGGCCCGAGATGCCGGTCTGCGGCCGACCAAGGTCAACTCGGTGCTGATGCGCGGCATCAACGACGACGAGGCTCCGCAGCTGGTGCGGTGGGCCGGAGCCGAAGGTGTCGAACTGCGCTTCATCGAGCAGATGCCCCTCGACGCCCAGCACGGGTGGAAGCGTGCCTCCATGGTGACCGCTGCCGACATCCACGGCTGGCTCGCCGCCGACGGGATCGAACTCGAAGCGCTACCCCAGCGGGGGAGCGCCCCAGCCGAACGTTTCCGGGTCGTCGGGAGCGATCAGGTGGTCGGCATCATTGCGGCGGTCACGCAGCCCTTCTGCGGTGCCTGCGATCGGGTACGGCTCACCGCCGACGGTCAGTTGCGTTCCTGTCTGTTCTCCCTCGGGGAGTCGGACTTGCGGACTCCGCTGCGCGACGGTTCCGGTGACGACGAACTCGAACGACGGTGGCGCGCCTGCATCGCGGCGAAGCTGCCCGGTCACGGCATCAACGACCCGTCGTTCCTGCAACCGCCTCGACCGATGTCGGCGATCGGCGGCTGAAAGCCGGCCGAGGCGGTCAGCGCCTCGAGACCCGGGCGTACGACGCTGCTACGCCTCGGGCTTGCTGCCCCCGTCGTCGGACTGCTCGACCTCGCCCGGGATCACGGTCGCCGAGGTGAGGGCGGGCCGGCTGAAGACGCCGTCGCCGGGGCTGACGGGAACGGAGGCGCGCCCTTCCTGGGCGTTGGCGAGGAGCACGGCGAGACCGGGGAGCAGCGCCGCGCCGACGAGGCAGGCCACCTTCCACCAGCCTGGCACGAAGAAGATCAGAACGAAGCAGGCCGTGCGGAAGGCCATGGTGACGAGGTACCGCTTGGTGCGGGCCTCGAGATCCACGGTCGCGGACTGCCGGACACCGGTGATGACCGCCGCTTCGTCCTTCTTGGCCATACCGTGCAGCCTACGTCGACGTCGCGTCCGTCGGGTGAGCTCAAGTGCCGCGTGCGCCGTACCCCTGCCTGTAGGTTGTGGGGCTGTGACTCAGACAACGTCGCGCAGCGTCCTCGTCACGGGCGCGAGCAAGGGCATCGGCCGCACGATCGCCGAGCAACTGGCCACGGCAGGACACCGGGTCGCGGGTACGTACCGTTCCGGCGACGTACCCGCGGGGGTGGTCGGGGTTCAGGCCGACGTCACCTCCCCGGAGCAGATTGAGGCCGCCTTTGCTGCCGCGGAAGCCGCCCACGGCCCCGTGGAGGTGCTCGTGTGCAATGCCGGGATCACAGCAGACACGCTGGTGATGCGCATGACCGACGAGCAATGGGACGCGGTTCTCGCGACCAACCTCACCGCGTCGTTCAGGCTCGCGCGGCGAGCGGCCCGGCAGATGATGCGCGCCAGGTTCGGTCGGGTCATCTTCGTCTCCTCGGTGGTGGCTTTGCTCGGCTCACCCGGACAGGTCAATTACGCGGCGTCCAAGGCGGGGCTGGTCGGCATGGCACGTTCGCTCACCCGGGAGCTCGGGGCCAGGAATGTCACCTTCAACGTGGTTGCGCCGGGTTTCATCGAGACCGACATGACCGCGAAGCTCGACGCCGCGACGATCGAGGGGTATGAGAAGCGGATCCCGGCCGGCCGGCTCGGCTCGACCGCCGATGTCGCGGCGACCGTGGAATTCCTCGCCTCGGACGGGGCGGGGTACATCTCGGGCGCCGTCATCCCCGTCGACGGCGGCCTC
>JBDHZQ010000064.1:0-14758 GCA_039811945.1 Propionibacteriaceae bacterium | reverse complement strand
AGGGAATCCGCGCTGCCAGCAGCAGCATGAGGCACATGAGGTCGGTGGCCACGAGGCCGCTGACGATGCCGAGCGAGGTCAGGGAGCTGGCGAGGGAGGTGAAGGTGGCCAGCCCACCGAAGGCGAGGAACAGGGCGACTGACGCGGCGACGCTGCTCCAGGCGATGACGTGCAGGAGATCCGCCTTGAGGGCACGCACCCAATATTGACGCCGGTAGCGGCGGCGGATGGCCGACCGGTCTATCGAAGCGGCCCGGCGGGCGACCGGCACACCGGCGCGAACCGATGTGCCGATGGCCTCTCTGGCCGAAATCGTGCTCGTGGACATACCTAGACTGTCGAGTCCGTTCCTTGGGTCACGCTGTGACGACTCTCAGAATAAGGTACGAACTCTCAGAATCCGGCCGCAGATGAGATGCGAGCAGTCCACTCAGGATTCGCGGCGACCCTCCGGCCGTCGATGGCGACAACCGGGCAGACGCCCCGCACCGAGGATGCCAACCATATTCCTTCTGTCATAGGTAATTCGGAGGCTTGGATGAGCGCATGCTCGAAACCGACACCCTGTGAGCCGGCCCAGGATTCGATGAGAGTCACGGTCACGGATTCCAAGATTCCCGTGGCTCCAGTGTGAGAAGTTCTCAGGATTCCGTCCTGAAGCCAGATGACCGCGGCCGTCGGGGCCTCTAGGACGTACCCGTCACTGCTGACGAAGATCGCATCGTCGGCGCCTCGCCGGGCGGCCTCGCGCTTGGCGGAGGTGTTCACGCCGTACGACAAGAGCTTGGCCCCGCCGAGCAACCAGGGGGCTGCGGCGAAGGCGTGGGAGGAGTACCCGCGGTCGAGCAGGACGACTTTCAGGGGCCGCCGATTCCCTGGCTCGGTCGACGTGATGGTGAGCAGAGCGGACGGTGCAGAAGGTGTCGAAGGTTGGTGTTCGGGGCCGCGGGTCAACATCATCTTGAGCGCGGCCTCGCCCGGGTGGTGCCAGGCGGCCAGGGCCTCGGCGATGAGCGCCTTCCAGGCCCGTGGGTCCGGCTCGGGGAGGTCGACGATGCGGGCCGACCTCGCGAATCGCGCGAGATGAAGGTCGACATGCTCGGCCGTCGCGTGACCCTCGTCGTCGGTCATGACTCGGGTGGCGTCGAAGACACCATCGCCCCTGGTCAGACCGAGATCGTCGGCCGTCAGAACCGCGGAAGTGGTGGGTACGACTCCCTGCCCGAGGACTGCGACGAGTTGTGCCGTACCCGTCACAACGCGGCCACTGCGGCGTCGTAGTCCGGCTCGTGGCTGGTGTCGGAGACCTGCTCGGTGTGGATGACCGTGCCGTCGGTGTCGACCACGACGACGGCACGGGAGAGTAGTCCGCGCATCCTCCCGTCGGCGAACGTGACACCCATGACGTCACCGAAGTCGGAGCGGAATCCCGACAGCGTCGCCACGTTGGCGATCCCTTCGGCCCCGCAGAAGCGCCCCAGGGCAAACGGCAGGTCGTTCGACACACAAATCACAGTCGTGTTGTCGAGGCCGGCGGCGATGTCGTTGAACCTGCGGACACTCGTGGAGCAGACTCCGGTGTCGATGCTCGGGAAGATGTTGAGAACCAGTCGACGCCCGGCGTAGCGGTCGAGCGTCACGTCGCTGAGATCCACAGCGGTCAACGGTGCGGTCTCGGGCAGCCGCGACCCGACCTCGGGAAGGTCTCCGACGGTCGTCGCGGGCGTGCCCCTCATGGTGATCTGAGCCATGTCAGCATCTTAGGGAAGCGCTGATCAATGCCGTTCCGAGCGAGGACGGGCCGGGCGAGATGAGCCGGCACCACTCGGTCGGCTGAGTGAGGTCGGCAATGTCCGCCTCGGAGCGTCGCGGGGTTCAGGACCAAGTCGTGAGGGCGGCGCGGTCGTACTCACCCTCGGGCCACACGACGCGCTCGATCCCGGCCGCAGCGAGAGCCTTGCGGCAACCGGGGCAGGGTGGGTCGGTGATGTAAGCGGTGGCGCCCTTGGTGTCTCGGGTTGCGAAGAGCAGGGCGTTGACCTCGGCGTGGATGGCGATGCAGAAACCCGGGGTTCCGGGTCGGTCGTAGTCGCCGAGCGGCGGAACGGTGGCGTGGTCGAGCAGTCCGCGCGGGCAGGCGCCGTCGAGACAATCGCGTTCTCCGGGGGCAGCACCGTTGTAGCCCGTCGCGATGATGCGCCTCTCGACGACCAGCACCGCCCCGACCTTCCGCCTGCGGCACTTCGCTCTCGCCGACACGGCCTCGGCGATGCCGAGGAAGTAGTCGTCCCAGCCGGGCACCTCGTGAAAGCCGGGCAACGTCGTCATGGCGGCATCGTGTCAAAGTCGCGCCGGGTTCGTATCTCAACCTGTGATCGAGATTGGATGACTGTTTGCTCATCGCGGTGTGCAGTCCACGAAATCCCTCACTACGTTGAGATGTAGGAGGGATCGGGCCATGTGTTGTCGATCCCTTCGAGGACGGGTCGGCCGCCGACGATGCGGCCTGGGAGAGGTTGGACAGATGAGCACCCCGATAGGAACCAGGGCGCTGCGCGTTCTCCTCGCCGTGGCGTTGACGTGTGTGGGGGCTGTTGCCCTCGCCGTACCCGCCCGAGCCACGAACTCGTACACACAGCCGGGGAACCGCACTCAGGCGTGCGCCGTCGACTGGTACGCCAAGACAGATCTGTCGAGCTCGTACACCAAGGACTACGACGGCAACGGGACGATCGACGTGGGTGAGGTGTATTCGAACCAGGGCTACCTGTACGCGGTGTCGTCGACCAACACGTACCCGACTGTGCACGGACCCGGCGCGTTCGACATCCAGCACTTCTTCGTCGGAACGTCGATGGGATTCCGCATTCCGATTGCCACGGACTACACGATGTACGGCGTCAAGGTCGTCGTGAACATGGCCTCGGATTCACCCCAGACGTTCCAGATCAACGACACCTCGTTCAGCACGATGGGGCTGGCGGCCTATCAGAGGTTTGACGGCGACCCGAAGTACACGGTCGAGGCGCCGACGCCCAAGGTGACGATTTCGGGTACGGAGATCACGCTCGAATGGGCTGTCCTGCCGGCTGGCAGCGCCAACATCTACGGCTTCTCCGCCACCGCGACCAGCTTCGCCGACCCCACCACCAGGGCTGACGACCCGGCCAACCACTACATCATCCAGGCCGAGTTGACCGGCCGGTACGCCGAGGGCGCCGGTTGCGAGCCGACCGTACCTCCGCTGCCGACCCCGCCGACAGAGCAACGCTGCCAGCAGGTCCTGGCCGGACGGTCGCTCTTCCCGGTGCCGGCTGGCGACCTGACGGCACGGGACAAGTACGGCGACGGCGGCGAAACCAACGCCGACGGCTGGGTGACATCGACGACGACTCGGGGAATCCGGCTGTACGGCGCGACCGACAACGACTTGACCAACGTCACGTTCACAGCCGTGGCGGCCCAGGGGTTCACCTTCGTCGCCCCGGTGGCACCGGCCACGATCACCGTGGTGACCGGTAGCCCGTCGGGCATGGGGCAGCTGTACTCCAACGGGTACACCGCGACTGCGACCGGCATCGGAGACGTCGTGGTCAGCCCTGACGGCAAGACCGTCACGCTGACGATCGCGAACATGCCCGCCAAGTCGGCGTTCGCGTTCGGGATCACGGCTCAACTCGACGGCTCGCTCAAGCAGTTGGTCATCGACGAGACGATGGTCGGCACCCTGACGAATTGCTCGATTCCGACCAAGTCCGCGACGCCGACGAAGACTCGCACGACGGTGAAGCCGACAGAACACGAGACTCGGCCGGAAGAGACCCGCCACGACGAGCCGGGTCCGGGCGAGACCACCACCACCGCGCCTGCAGCTCCTGCCCGGGGCACCTTGGCTGCTACCGGCTCTGACGTGTCACTCGTCGGAGTCGGGATCGCCGGTGTTGTCTTGGCCAGTGGCGTCGGTCTGATTCTCGTCACGCAAAAGCGCCGCCGGACCAGGGGGTAGTCCAGACACGGGGTGTCGCCAGCCCGTGGGCTGGCGACGCTCCTCCCAGTGGCATGTTCCCCCGGGTGTGGCACGAACGACGGCAGAAGCGGCCTTCACTGCGATTATTCGCAGTGAAGGCCGCTTCTGCCGTCGTTCGGTACGGGGGAGCTAGTCCTCCCGCCAGAGCGGACGTGTGATGCAGGTAGGTCCTCCGTCTCCGAGGGTGATGTTCGGAGCGTGAACCTCGTGGACCTCCACGTCAGCTTTCCGCAGCCTGCTCGCGACCTTCGGAGCGCTGTCGAACATCACGACGACGTCGGGGGCGGTGGCCAGAATGTTGCAGCCCTGGGTGTGGTATTCGTCGTCGTCGCACGGGATCAGGGTCCAATCGCGTTCCTCGAGAAGCTCCAACAGCGCGACCGGCATCGAGGGGAAGTGGACGACCGCCTTGCTCGCCGCCACCGGGGAGATGAAGCTCATCAGGTGGGTGACGTAGTCGCGGCCGGGGCCGGCGGCCATGTCGTACGACACCACCGCGATGCCCTGATCCGCCAGCAGCCCGGTCATCTCGTCGATCGCCCGCCGATTGGTGCGGAAACCACGCCCGATCGCCAGCGTCTCGTCGTCGAGCCACGCCATGTCTCCCCCGTCTGCGTAGGCATCGGCGCTCAGGCGGCCGAGAATCGGCACGCCGATCCGTCGTAGATCCTGTTCCATGACCGCCGACTCCGGCACCCGGGCGGGCTTGATCTGGTTCAGGATGACAGCCCCGGCCGGCGTCACGTAGGTCGAGTCGTACGCGTAAACCCCGTCCACCTGACCGTCGACGGCGTCGAACACGTCGACGCGGCATCCCAACTGCTCGAGCAGCTCGACGAACGCGGCGTGCTCGTCGAAGATTCCCTCGTCCGGTGTGGCCTGCCACCCCGCCGCGGCAAAGTTCCCGACGAGGGTCGGCGTCCGTACGGCCACCCTCCGCAGCCGAGCCGACATCGACGAGACCGAGAATGTGTCACTCATGCGCTGGATATTAGGGGACTGCGACGGCGCCTCGACGTTCGGGCGGAACGTGGCGAGAAGCATGGCGCAGCAACATCCGATCCCGCCGGGACTTGGGTCGATGCCGATGCGTATTGTGCCCTGCGTCGATGGGAGAAGACATGAGCGCGAACGGCAACCCCGACGCCGGTGACAACGGTCTCCACCGGAACCTGCACCCCCGACACATCAACCTGATCGCGATCGGCGGCGCCATCGGCACCGGTTTGTTCGTGGCCACAGGCGCGTCCGTCAGTTCGGCCGGGCCCGGAGGGGCGGTGGTGTCGTACGCCGTCATCGGCCTGGCGGTCTACTTCGTGATGATGGCCCTCGGTGAGATGACCACACACAACCCGGTAGCCGGCGCATTCGAGACCTACTCGAAGAAGTACGTCGACCCCGCCTTCGGGTTCATGATGGGTTGGAACTATTGGTACGCCAGCGCCATGACCATCGCGGTCGAACTAGTCGCGGCCTCCATCGTCATGAAGTACTGGTTCCCCGACAGCCATTCGGTCCTGTGGAGCGGGCTGTTCCTCGCCATCCTGCTGGGGCTGAACCTGTTCTCCGCCCGGGTGTTCGGCGAGGGTGAGTTCTGGTTCGCCGGGATCAAGGTGGTCACCATCGTGATCTTCATCATCATCGGCATCGCCATGATCGCCGGCATCATGGGCGGTCAGGCGGTGGGCTTCAAGAACTGGACGATCGGAGAGGCTCCGTTCGTCGGAGGCTTCATGGGTACGTTCGGGATCCTCATGGTGGCAGGGTTCTCCTTCGTCGGCGTGGAGGCGACCGCCATCGCGGCCGGCGAGGCCGACAATCCGACCAAGACGATGCCCAGGGCGATCAACTCGGTGTTCTGGCGAATCCTCGTCTTCTACATCGGCGCCATCGTGGTGATGGCCTCGCTGATCCCCTACACCGACCCCAACCTGCTCGAAGCCTCGGCTGAGAACGTCGCCGCCAGCCCCTTCACTCTGATCTTCGAGCGTGCGGGGCTGGCCGCCGCCGCCTCCGTGATCAACGCCGTCATCCTCACGTCGGTCCTCTCGGCCGGCAATTCGACGCTCTACTCCGGCTCTCGGCTCGTGTACTCGATGGCTCAAGGTGACGCAGCCCCGAAGATGTTCGGCAAGGTGACCCGGTTCGGCGTGCCGATCTACGCGATCCTCTTCACGGCGGTGGTATCGAGCGTCGCGTTCCTCACCAGCCAAGTCGGCGATTCGGTCGTCTACACCTGGCTCTACAACGCGACCGGGCTCGCCGGATTCATTGCCTGGCTGGGAATTTGCGTCGCGCATCTGCGGTTCCGGGCAGGCTATCGAGCCCAGGGAAGGCCGCTGAGCGAGCTGACCTTCAAGGCGAAGCTCTACCCCTTCGGCACGTGGTACGCCCTCTTGGTGTGCGTCGCGGTCATCATCGGGCAGGGCTACTACGCCATCTCAGACGGTCAGATCGACTGGCTCGGGATGCTGGTGGCCTACATCGGTCTGCCTCTGGCGGTCGCCCTGTACGTCGGCTTCAAGCTGGTGCGCCGCACCAAGGTCGTACCCCTGGAGTCCATGGACCTCGAGCCGCACGAGGACCACCGGCGCGAGGATCCGGCAGACATCCTCCGGAGTGCGCCGTGAACTCCGAGCTGACCGAGGCCCACCGTCGGGTCCTCGACGCGCTCGAACCGGCTGCGATCGTCGACCACGTGGTACGGCTCGTGCGCGTGCCGAGCGTGACCGGCACCGACGCCGAGTCGGAGTTGCAGGCCGAGATGGCCGGTCGGCTGCGAGAGCTCGGCATGGCCGTCGACGCCTGGAAGCTCGACCTGGATGCTCTCAGGGCAGACCCCGACTATCCCGGCGTCGAGGCCGAGAGGGCCGAGGGGTACGGCGTCGTCGGAGTCTCGCCCGGCGAAGGCGATCCTGCGTTGATCCTCCAGGGCCACATCGACGTCGTACCCACGGGCGACCTGGCGAAGTGGGGCGGGGCAGGCCCGTTCAGCGGCGAGGTGTCCGGCGACACGATCTTCGGGCGCGGCACGGTCGACATGAAGGCCGGGGTGGCCGCGAACTTCGCTGTCGCGCACGCCCTGCTCACCTCGGGAATCACGCTGGAGCGGCCGTTTGCCGTACACCAAGTCGTCAGCGAGGAGGACGGAGGTCTCGGAGCTTTCGCGACCATGCGCCGCGGACACGGGGGCGACGTCGCCGTCATCACCGAGCCGACCAGCGGGCGCCTGCTCATCGCCAACGCCGGCGCGCTGACGTTCACGATCCGAGTGCCGGGACGGGCCGCCCACGGCAGCACCCGGTTGTCGGGCGTGTCCGCCTTCGAGGCGTTCTGGCCGATCTTCAGAGCCATCCAACGGTTGGAGGCGGAACGGAACGCCGCCATCGACCCGCTGTTCGCAGAATACGAGATGCCGTACGGCATTTCCGTCGGCAAGGTCAACGCCGGGGACTGGGCCAGCTCGGTGCCCGACCTACTCGTCGCCGAAGGGCGGATGGGCGTCATCCTCGGCGAAGACGTCGCCGATGCACGGGAGGCGTTCGAGCGGGCGGTCGCCGACGCCGCCGCCCGAGATCCTTGGCTGCGCGACCATCCACCGACCGTGGACTGGACCGGCGGCCAGTTCGCCTCCGGCATGCTCGACGAGTCCCACCCGCTGATCGACGAGGTAGCTTCGGCGGTCGAGACGATCACCGGCCGACACCCGCTGACGGGGGCAGCGCCGTACGGCTCGGATCTCCGCCTCTACCGGGGGATCGGTGGCATCCCGACGTTGCAGTACGGCCCCGGTGACGTCAGGTACGCCCACGCCCCCCGCGAGCAGGTCAGCATCGCCGAGATCCTCGACGTCACCCGGTCTCTCGCGGTCATGGCCGTCACCCGTCTGGGCGGGCACGTGTAGGGAATGGGTACGGCGGTACCCGGGAGGGTCGACCGGCGAGGGCTCCCGCCGCTGCCGTTCAGAGTGGCTGCGCTGCGTAGGCGGCCTGGGCCGAGGCCCACGCTCCGACGTCGCTGCGGCTGATCGCCGTGGCCATCAGGTCGGGGAAGGCGTCGGGAGTGCAGGCGAAGCACGGGATCCCCATCGAGGCGAGTTGGGCCGCGTTGCGGTGGTCGTAACTCGGCAGACCTTGGTCGTCGAGGGCGAGGAGTACGACGACCGTGGCACCGGACTGCTTCAAGGCGCCGAGCCGGCGGATCATTCTCGGGGAACCGTCGCCTTCGTACAGGTCACTGATCAGCACGAGCACCGTGTCGTTCGGCCTGGTCAGGAGCTGTTCGCAGTAGGCGAGAGCCCGCGGCGTGTCGTTGCCACCGCCCAGTTGAGTGCCGAAGATCACCTCCACCGGGTCCTGCAACTCGGGTGTGAGATCGACGACGGCAGTGTCGTACACCACCAAGGACGTCTTCAGGGAACGGATCGAAGCCAGCACGCAGGCGAAGATCGACGCGTACACGACCGACGCCGCCATCGACCCGGACTGGTCGACGCAGAGCAGGATCTCGCGTTGGAAACCTGATTGTTTGCGGCCGAAGCCGACCAAGCGTTCGGGCACGATCGTCTTCTGCTCGGGCTGGTAGTGGCGCAGGTTGGCACGGATCGTGCGGGCCCAGTCGATATCGTTAAAACTCGGTCGGCGGGTCCGTTGGGCTCGGTTGAGGGCACCTCGTACGGCCGAGCGCAAGCGATCCGAAATCCGTTTCTCGACCTGCTCCACGACAGCCGCGACCACCTCCCGGGCGGTCGCCTTCGCGCGCGCAGGCATGATCGACTGCAGGCTGACGAGGGTCGATACGAGATGCACGTCGGGCTGGACGGTCTGCAGGAGTTCCGGCTCGAGCAGGAGTCTGGTCAGCCCCAAGCGGTCGATCGCATCGGTCTGCATCACCTGCACCACCGACGTGGGGAAGTAGCGTCGGATGTCGCCGAGCCACCGCGCGACGCGAGGTGCGGACGTACCCATGCCGACCACCATGTTCTCGCGGTCCACCTCGCCGTCGGCGACGTTGTCGTAGAGGGCGGCCAGAGCCGCGTCCATCCCCGCCTCGTCGGGGGACAGTTCGCTCGTGCCGTCGTCGGGGTCGGTGCCCAGCAGCAGGCGCCACCGTCGGCTGCCGTCGAGATCAGGCTGCGTCATCGCGGCCTCGCAGGAGAAGTCGTACGGTCGCCATTGCTTCGGCCATGTCGAGGTACGGCAGATCCTCGGTCGGCGGTTGGTCTGCCATAGCTCTACCGAGCCGCGCTGCGGCGTCGGCGATCGCTCTGCGTTCGGGCTGGTTGAACGAACCGAACGCGCGTCGCAGAACCGGCAGGACTTCGACGAAGTCGTCTGCCGACAGGCCCGAAACCCATGCGTCGACCACCCCCAGGATCGTCGGGTCGTGGATCAACAGCAGGGCCGAGGCCGACAGGAATCCTTCGGCGAACGCGGCCCGGTCGGCCACGGTCGGCCGATGTGACAAGGCCCGACCGACCGAGGCCCGGGCTTCGTCGGCGGCCAGTTCACCGGCGTCGAGCAGCGTGCGCGTCAACCGGCCGGCGAGCAAGCCCGGAACCTCCGACCGGGTCAGGACCCGTCGAAGCGCCGCATGCCAGGCTGCTCGGTCCACGTCGCCGAGCAGCCCGACGGCCGCGGTCACGGCATCGACGTGCCCCCGCACGCCGACCGCGGCCTCCGGCGACAACCCACCCAGGGCAGCAGGCAGCGCCGCCGTGATTCGGGCCAGGAGGGCGTCGGTCACGGAGACCAGCAGGGAGGTGTCGGTTCCACGGACGGTGCCGTATCGCTGGGCACGCACCAGTGCTGGCAGCGCTTCCATCAAGACGGCAACGTCACTCTCGTGAGCGGCCCGGTCGTCGAGTGCGGCGAGCAGGGGCGGCAGGGTGTGCGGAAGGTCGGCGACGAGCGCCCGCTCCACGCGGCCGGTCACGTCGGGCAGACCACCGGGTGAGTCGACCAACCGCGCCGCCGCAGCGGACGCGACGGTGGTGCCCCACGCCGATGCCACCACGATCGCGACCGCGAAGTCGGGTCGCCAACGAATCTGCCACCCCTCCTTGAACGTGCCCAGGCCACCGATCTGCTGCGTCACCCCCCAGTTGATCCCGAGAATCCGCGCCCTGTTCAGCAGCCGCGACTTGCGACGGTCGATGTCCTTGCGCAGGTCGAGCACGACGTCCTTCGACTGGGGCGCGAGGGGCAACCTGGCCGAGCGTGCTTCAGCCCTGAGGTCGGCGTCCAACGGCACGGTCGGGGCACCGTCGGGAACGGCCCCCAATTCCTCTCCGACCACCACATCTTTCGTCACCAGACGCAACGTCGTGGCGTTGCCGTCGCACATCACGGCCAGGGCAGCTTCCTGCACTTCCTCCAGACCCGGCATCGGGCGGCCTCGGAGTACGGCCAAACCGTCGGCCAAGCGGGTCGCTTCGATCGCGTGGGCCGACGACACCGGCAGGTCGTGACGCCGCAGCACCCGGGCGACCTCGGTGAACCATCGTTCGATCACGGAATCCGTTGCGGTGAAGAGGTGCTGGTACCACCCGGGCGAGTGGACTCCTGCGCCGTACCCCGACGAGAAGGCCAGCCGTGAGTGGGTCCACGGCACCCACGTGGTCGCCACCTTCACCCTGGGCATCCGGCGGAGCAGGGCCTGGTCGGTTGACGCCGGGCCGAGCCGGCCGGCCAGGACCGGCGCATGCCAGGCACCGCAGACGACCGCGACCCGCTCGTGGTCACGCAGAGCGGCTCGCAGCTTCTGCCGCATGTGTGCCTCGCGGCGGGTCTCCTCGGCTTGCTCCGACACGGAGACAGGAGGCGGTGCGTGGGCCCGCAACTCCGCCATGGCTTCGGTGATCGCGTCGAACGGATCGATACCTCGCCGGGATTCGACGACGTCGTCCCACCAGCGCTCTGGATCGTCGTACCCGGCCGTCCTCGCCAGCACGGCGATCGGATCGCCTCGGATCGGATCGGGCTCCGACGACGAGCCCAAGGCCTCGCCCAACAGTTCCGCCGCTCCCGGCTGGTCGCGCTCGGGATCGCCTTCGGCCGCACCGCTCGGGTTCGCCCGGCCTGCCTCGAGCCCGGGCGGCTGGACCGGCCCCGGCGTCTCGTCGGGTTCCGCCGTCTCGTCCGGCCCCGGCGCCGCGAATAAGTCAGGTGCTACGGGCCCGGTGTCGCCGCGACCGACGGCCGGGGCCGCGAGGACGTTCGCCGCCGGCAGATCGACGAACCTCACCTCGCGGTGATGCTCGACCGCCCACGAAAGTGCCTGCCACTCCGGAGAGAACACGGCAAAGGGCCAGAAGGCAGCGTGGGATGGGCGGGCCACGTCGTACGACAACACAGCTACCGGCGGCACGAGGCCCGGCCCGACCCACTGGACCAGACCATCGGCCTCCGGCGGGCCCTCGATCAGCACCACATCGGGTCTATGCCGGTCGATCGCCTCCCGGACGGCACGGGCCGACCCGGGGCCGTGGTGACGGATGCCGTACACGGCCAAGCGTTCGTTCGACGGCATCGGGCTCAGCCCCCCGCGTCGCGGGCAGCCCGGTAGAAATCGCGCCAATCGGCTCGCTCCCTGACGACGGTTTCGAGGTACTCCGCCCAAGTCGTGGCGTCGGCCACCGGGTCTTTGACGACGGCTCCGCGAATCCCGGCGGCAACGTCAGAGGCCCGCAACACCCCGTCGCCGAAGTGGGTCGCCAACGCCAGTCCGCTCGTCACGACCGAAATGGCTTCCGCGGTCGACAGCGTTCCGGTGGGCACCTTGAGGGAGGTCTTCCCGTCTTCGGTGACGCCTCGACGCAGTTCCCGGAAGATCGTGACCACGCGCCGGATCTCGTGTTCGGCGTTGTCAGCGGGCGGGAGGTGCAACGCGCGGCCCAACTCCGCGACCCGCTTGGTGACGATCTGGACTTCTTCGGCGGCCGTGCTGGGCACGGGCAGCACGACCGTGTTGAAGCGCCGACGCAACGCGCTGGACAGCTCGTTGACCCCTCGGTCGCGGTCGTTGGCCGTCGCGATCACGTTGAAGCCATGTCGCGCCTGGACCTGCGAGTTCAGCTCGGGGATCGGCAGCGCCTTCTCGCTGAGCACGGTGATCAACGCATCCTGGACATCGGACGGCATGCGGGTCAGCTCCTCGATGCGGGCGACGGCGCCGGTCTCCATCCCGACCATCACCGGCGACGGCACGAGGGCGTCGGCCGACGGCCCGTCGGCGATGAGGCGGGCGTAGTTCCAGCCGTACGTGACCGCCTCTTCCGCGGTCCCTGCCGTGCCCTGCACCAGGAGCGTCGAATCGCCCGACACGGCTGCCGCGAGGTGTTCGGAGACCCACGACTTCGCCGTACCCGGCACTCCGAGCAGCAAGAGCGCCCTGTCGGTGGTGAGCGTCGCCACCGCAGTCTCGATCAGCCGACGGCTGCCGACGTACTTGGGCGTCACCACGGTGCCGTCGGAGAGTGTGCCGCCGAGCAGGTATGTCACCACCGCCCACGGGGACAGGCGCCAGTTGGCGGGTCGAGGGCGGTCGTCGGTGCGTGCCAGTGCGGCGAGTTCGTAGGCGAACTCGTGCTCGGCGTGGGGGCGAAGCACCGATGGATCGATCGTCATGACGCTCCTGTCACAGGTGGAATCGCACGAAGGTAGTCCCACAGCGCGGCCCGCAGGTACAACACGCTCGATGCTTCGCTCGCAGCGCGGATGCCGGCATGGCGACCGCCTGCGTCAGCGTAGGACCTGGCCCGCTGCGCCCAGCCGCGGGCGGTCGTCAACGCTGAGTAACGCGAAAGCATGGCCCATCCCCGGGCCAGGAACGCGGCCTCGGCCGGCGTCGGGGATGGGTGATGCAGTAACAACCCTCCGACCGACCTGGTCAGTGGCTCGGACCACGGCCCGCCGCGCCCCAAGACAGCCAGCTGGTCGGATGCAAACGCCCCGATCCCCACGTGCGCAACGAGGCTGGCGACCAGCTCGGGATCGACGAGCGGGATCAGTCCGGCGTCGAGTACCCCTCGGGCCACCAGAGCAGCGGCGAGATCCCTGTCACTCCAGCGAACCGCGCTCACGACCATCGCCGAGGTCAGGGACGGGATAGGCACCTGCTGCGGTAGGTCCAGGAGCTGGGCGGCCGACCTCCCCAGCAGGGAGGGCCAGTCGCCGGGCGGGATGGCCGCGACGACGGTCCCGACCCGTTCGTCGGTCGACGTGGTGGACAGCAGGCCGTCACGCGGATCGGAATCGGGCACCTCGACGCGCAGCAGCGGTCCGCCCTCAGGGCCGGACGCGATCCGCAGGCAGGTTCGCGCACGGTCGCGCATACGGTCCACGTACGCACTGGCGGGAAGCCGTACCAAACCTGCCTGGGCCGCAGTGTGGACCGAACTCGCCCGGTCGCGCAGACAGTTCTCCAGGAAGGGTTCGTCGGATGAGGTCGCGGTCGAGGCGATCACGTGGGCGAACGCGGCTCTCGCCTCCACTGAGGTATCTCGCCACACGAGTTCGACGGTCTCGCGGGCTTCGTCTGGGTCTCGCGACCGGAGCGCGGCGAGGTACGACACGCGCTGGTCGGTCGTGCCGAATTCCCACGCGCGCTCGTCGATGATGCTGCTCGGCGGCCTACCCCACGGAGCGCCCGGCAGACGTGCCAGCCAGCGCCCTCGCTCGCCGACGACCTCCAAGACTGCGGCGAAGACCTCGGACTGGGTGACCGAAAGGGCTGGCACGAGCAGGCGGTACGGCAGACGCAGTCCCCGCTCAGCCATGAGCCGGAACACCTCGACCAGCACCGTATTGCGGTCGGCCTGAGTGCGCAGCGGGCCGCCTTCTCCGAGCAGCAGGCGAACCGCTGCCACGACTCGCTCGGGGGCCTCGAACTGCGTCTCGGTTGGAGCGACAGGCGCATCGGCGACGCCGTGAACCTCGGCCGTACTCGCTCGCGTAGGGCGCCTTGAACCCGCTCTGGTCGCCTCGGAACCTCGCATCTGCTCCGGGTGTTCGTCCCTCCGACCGACGTCGATGCCCGGGTTTCCGCGTCGGAGCAGGGTCACCGCCGCCGCCCGATCGAGCAGCGCGTGGGCTGGCGTTTCGGGGTCAGGTGGCATCAGGTCGGCCATCTGGGCCGAGACAGGAGGCAGAGTCGCCCGTTGGCCGGTGCCGACGGCTGCGATCGCTGCCAGGAGCGCGAACGTGGTCATAGCGGGGTCACCACCGAGTCGAGCACGACCGACGTGGGCCGCAGCCCCCGACTCGTCATCTCACCGAATACCGTCGTGGGCTCCCCTCCCGTCAGGGCAAGAAGGGTCCAGACATCGTGGCCGAGCAGGGGTACGGCGACGCCGTCAGGATCGGCGAACGCGCCCCACGGTTCGACCTTGGGCTGCCCACCTGCGGCCACAGGCCACTCGGTCAGCCATGGGTCGGCGGCTAACGCTGCTTGCCACGACGTGATGGCCTGCTTGACGGGTGGGCCCGGCTCATGCCAGAGAGCTTCGGAGAACTCGCGCCGCCGTGCCCCCACGAGCGCCCTGAGTCCTGGTCGGCCGGGGTAGAAGTGCAGGTCGGCGTCGACGGCCGTGCCGGGCACCAGCGAACTGTCGACGGCGCTGCCGTACGGAGTGAAGAAGAGGACGAGCGCGGGGAGGTGGGTTGTCATGCCGTACAGCCAAACGCGCCGGACTGACACTAATTCCTCGTCGGAATCACGCATGCCGACCAC
>JBDHZQ010000063.1:0-14920 GCA_039811945.1 Propionibacteriaceae bacterium | reverse complement strand
CACCCCGACGAAGGCCGAGGGCACGCGAGTTTACTCGTGGTGCCGAGGCCGAGGAAGGGGTTGAGCCGCTTGCGGCGAGCACCCCGACGAAGGCCGAGGGCACGCGAGTTACCCGTGGTGCCGAGGGGCATCGGCCCGACATGGTGGCACGAACGACGGCAGAAACGGGCCTCACTGCGATTATTCGCAGTGAGGCCCGTTTCTGCCGTCGTTCGTGCCAGTCAAGAGACCAGGTCGCGGCCGTGGACCGTCTGGCGGCGGGTGAGCGCCGCCTATCAGCGGCCAGTGCCCCCGTACACGACGGCTTCACCATCGGCGTCGAGGCCGAAGGCGCTGTGAGCAGCGCGCACGGCATCGTCGACGGACTCGGCTGGAACCACCACCGACACCCGGATCTCCGAGGTCGAGATCATGCCGATGTTGATGCCCGCATTGGCCAGGGCGGTAAAGAACGTGGCGCTCACACCGGGGTGGGAACGCATCCCCACACCGACGACCGAGACCTTGCCGATCTGGTCGTCGTACAGGACCTTGCTGAACCCGATCTCCCCCTGGATCGACTTGAGGGCGTCGATGGCTTTCTTGCCGTCGGACTGGGGCAGCGTGAACGAGATTGCCGTCGTGTCGTCGGTGACCGAGACGTTCTGCACGATCATGTCGATGTTGATGTCGGCCTTGGCCACGACATCGAAGATCCGCGCGGCCTCGCCCACCCGGTCAGGCACACCCACCACGGTGATCTTCGCTTCGCTGCGATCGTGTGTGACGCCGGTGATGAGTGCAGACTCCATGGCGGATCCTTCCGAGATGGTCGATGCGTCCTTGACCCAGGTGCCGGGCTTGGTCGAGAAAGAGGAACGAACGTGAACCGGTACGCCGGACCGGCGGGCGTACTCCACGCACCGAAGGTGGAGGATCTTGGCCCCGTTGGCGGCGAGTTCGAGCATCTCCTCGTACGAGATCTCGGGAATCCGCCGCGCCCCCGGCACGATCCGTGGATCAGCGGTGAACACGCCGTCGACGTCGGAGTAGATCTCGCAGTAGTCGGCTCCCAGTGCGGCCGCCAACGCGACGGCCGTGGTGTCCGAAGCGCCTCGCCCCAGCGTGGTCACGTCCTTGGTCGACTGAGACACGCCCTGGAAGCCGGCGACGATCACGATGTCGCCACCCTTGAGGGCCTCTTCGATCCGGCCAGGGGTGATGTCGATGATGCGAGCGTTGCCGTGCGTCTCGGTCGTCAGAACCCCCGCTTGTGACCCGGTGAACGAACGCGAGGTGTGCCCCGTGTCGGCGATGGCCATCGCCAACAGCGCAGCGCTCATTCGCTCGCCAGCGGTCAAGAGCATGTCGAGTTCCCGGGCCGGAGGCTGCGGGCTGACCTGCTGAGCCAGGTCGAGCAGTTCGTCGGTCGTGTCGCCCATCGCCGAAATGACGACGACGACATCGCGGCCCTGCTTCTTCGTTTCGACGATCCGGCGAGCCACGCGTTTGATGCTCGCCGCGTCAGCCACCGAGGAACCGCCGAACTTCTGCACCACTCGACTCACGTAGACCTCCTTGCCCCGGCAGAGTCTAGGGGCAGACGCCGGCATAGCCCGTCGCCGTTTCGCCGCGGCTCAAGGGCGGCCTCCCGTACGTCCCCACCCTCCAACTCGACCGGCGAGCCAGTCAGAGGTGGCCACCGGCGAGGTACTCCTGGATCACAGTGATCGATTCCTTGAGCCCGGCGCCGGTCTCGCTGCGGTATTGCCGTACCGCCTGAATCTGCTGACCAGCCCGGAGGTATCGCACCACTTCAGACGAGAGTTCCGCCGTACCCGCAGCCACCGGCAGGTTCTGCCACTCGGCGGGCTGAATCTCGAGTCGGCGGGCCAACTCGGCCACTTGTTGTTCCAGTACGGCAACCCGCGCGGTCAGTGCGTCGAGCCGTCCACTGCTTCCGAACAGGGCCATGGTCGCCTCCTGTGTGTGACCGGAACAGACGTGATGCGCCTGTTCCTCTCATCGGGTTCCTGTCAGCGGGTTCTGACCGTATCCCCACCCGGGTGCAGTAGCCCAACACTGTAGATGCACCCTCGTGAGCGAAAAGGGCTCGTTTTCGGGCGATTCGTGTCACGAGCGTGCATCTACAGTGTTGGCCGGCATCGAATTGGCGCCGGAACGATCTCGGCGCACGCGGATCTTGCTGGTAGGGTCCACCGCATGGCTCTTCTCGTCTCGCGCAGGCATGTCGACCTGCGTCGAATGACGAGCTGTTGCTGTCGCTGAATCCTGCACCGCCGGCGCCTTCGCGCTGCGCCCCCGCTCGAATCAGATCCACAGGAGCCTCATGTCTCATCACGCCTCGCAGGGTGTCCATGCCGCGACGGTCGCCACATCTACCGTCACCGCACCCACCCGGTACCCCGCTGTCGTCGACGCCGTCACCGTTCGGCTCGTGGCCGGGACCGTCCTGCTCGTCGCCTCGGTCGCCGTCCTGAGTCGTCAGTGGTGGCTGTTCGCGATCCTGGCGGCCGACTTCGTACCCCGCACTTTGTACGGCCCCAAGCTCAGCTTCATCGCCCAAGCGATCCTCGTGTGGGTCCGCCCCAGGGTGGCCGCCCCGCCGCAGCCCACCTCGGGAGCCCCCAAACGCTTCGCGGCGGGCATTGGTGCCGTCCTCACCAGCGCAGCCGCCCTGCTCGCGCTCCTGCACGTCATCCGGCCGTCGAGCCAGATCGAGGTCGTGCTCTACGCGATCGGCCTCGTCATGGTGGTGTTCCCCGCGCTGGAGGCCCTGCTGGGCTTCTGCGTCGGGTGCACGATCTACGGCCTCCTGATCCGCGCTGGCGTCGTCACCGCCGACGTCTGCGTGGACTGCGCACCCTCCCACCACGCATCGACACCCGCCGCTGCCACAGAAACGAAGGTCCACTCATGATCGCCAAAGACGACGTCTGGCTCCGGATCCGCGACGAGGCCACAGGAATCGCCGCGGCGGAGCCGGCCCTGGCCAGCTTCGTGCACACGGTGGTGTTGTCCCACTCTCGACTCGAGGATGCCTTGAGCTTCATCCTCGCCAGCAAGCTGGGTTCGGAGACCATCACGTCGCTCACGCTTCGTGACTTCATTGCCCAGGCCTTCGACGGCGATCCGGGCATCAGCCTGTCGATCCGCGAAGACCTGCGGGCCGTTCTGTCCCGCGACCCAGCGTGCCGTGAGTTCGCGACCCCGTTGCTCTACTTCAAGGGGTTCCATTCGTTGCAGGCCTACCGGGTCGCGCACTACTACTGGAACAACGGTCGCCAACCCCTCGCCCTGTACCTCCAGAGCCGTATCTCCGAGGTGTTCGCCGTCGATATTCACCCCGGCGCGCGGATCGGCAAGGGCATCTTGTTCGACCACGCGACGAGTGTGGTCATCGGTGAGACGGCCGTGGTCGAGGACGACTTCTCGATGCTGCACGAGGTGACCCTCGGCGGCACGGGCAAAGTCGGCGGCGACCGCCACCCCAAGATTCGCCGCGGAGTGATGATCGGTGCCGGCGCGAAGATTCTGGGCAACATCGTCGTCGGCGAGGGCGCCAAGATCGGGGCCGGCAGCGTCGTGCTCGCCGATGTCGAGCCGTACACCACCGTCGCCGGGATTCCCGCCAAGCCCGTGAGCATCCCGGCCAACGTCTTTCCCGATTTCGAGCCCGACCACGCGATTTGACGGGTACGGCTTGCCCGCCGTCTGACCCCGTGCCGTACCGACGCAGTGGGGGCGCGACAATGGCCGGGTGTCCACCTCAGATCCCGTCCCCATGCGCATCGGCGATGCTGACCGCGCTGCCGCAGCGCAGAGGCTCCAATCGGGCCTGACTGAGGGTCGGCTGACTCAGACGGAGTACGACGAACGTGCGAGTCTCGTGGCGGAGGCCCGCACGGAAGCCGATCTCGACCCGCTCCTCGCGGATCTCCCGCCCGTGGTGGCCGCCGGGTCGTACGACCTGTACCCGCACCAAGTCCTCGCCGTACCCGCCGACGAACCAGATCCCCGGCCCACCCCAACGGAGGCCGCGCGCCCGTCGGGGTCGCCGGTAGCCGACTATCTCCAGCGCGTGCCTCGCTGGGTGTGGATCGTGATCGTGGCCAACTTCATCGCCGTCGTGGTCGCTTCGGGTGCTGGCCAAACTGGGATCTGGTGGCCCTGGTGGCTGATCTTCTTCATTCCCGCCGTGATGCGTCGGATTCGGCGCAACCGGAATCGGGACAGCTGACTCACACCGACGTACAGGATCACCCTGCAGAATGGGCCGGTGACCCAGAACGACTCGGCGACGGATCCTTCTGCCGCCGACCCGAGGGCCGCCGCTGATCCTGACCCCGTACCCATCGACACCACGGCCGGCGGCCCCGCGGCAGGACAGTTCGAGGTCTACCCGACCCAACCGCCGACGGGCGCCGCGAGTTGGCAGCAGCCCCCGCGTGACGACCGTCAGCCTCCCGATTTCTCGGTACGGCCCACCCTCACCCCAGCGTCACCCATGTCCGACTCGTCCCCGCCATCGCCACCCTGGTCGTCGCCCGCTTCGGCCGGCTCGTCCGAGGTCGCCGTACCCCCCGCGGCGCAACCCGGTCCGGAGCGTCACCCCCAACCCGTGGTGCTGATTCCGATCGTCGTGCTCGGACCAGTGCTCGCCGTGGTGGCCGGCCTGGCGACCCGCAACTTCCTGATCATCGCCGTGCTGCTCGCCGGCATCCTGCTCACCTGGGCCCTGCTGGCTCGGCGTTTCCTACGCCGACGGCGTCGGACCTGACACGCCACTGCCCTGCTCCGCCGGTTGTTCGGCCGGGTGGTCGGATAGCTGGTCGGCCGGCGGGAGAGCGCCGCCGCTTTGCACCGACGTTACGGTCTGCCGCCCGGGAGCCTGACCGGTCCAGCGACGGGCCGAGAGGCTCGACAACGCGAAGATCCCGAGCACACCGCAGGAGGTCGACACCAAGGCACCGAACGGCACGTCTCTCGACCCCACCCACTGCACGAGCTGAAACACCACCTGAGAACACAATTGCGCCAGCAGGAGCATCCGTGCCCAGGCTCGACCCGCAAACGTCTTCCACAAAAAGAGGCCCAAGACGCCGTACGCGACGGCCAAGACTCCGATCACGAACGCCAGGCCGAGTAGGCCGTACTGCCCGGGTGCCGCCTCCTTGAGCTCTTGAACCGTGGAGACGTACTCCGGTGTGTAGAAGATCATGTCCAGCACCGACGACGTCAGCACCAGCAGCACGCCGAGCCCGACCGCCACGGGACGACGGCCGATCCGGTGCGCCAAGTCGTCTTCGGAATCCCGAGGGGCCGCCTCGCTCGTCACCGACCGGACGTCGACCACCGGCAGGTTCCCGTCGGTCTGTACGGCGTCGCCGCCACCGTTGCGATGGTGATAGCCGGTGGAGAAGTCCTCGATCACGTTGACGGAAACCTGGGGTTCGGCGTACGTCAGCGTGTCGATGATGAAGTCACGCTCGAGGTCGATGTCGGCGTCGATCTTGTGGGTGATCTGCAAGGTGAAGGCCGAGAATCCGATCGAGCGGTCATAGGTTCCGGCGGCCAGCCAGTCGACCCGATGTCCGCCCGGCAACAACCACCCTTCGGGCGTCGCCCAGAACCGTACGTGGTGACGTTGCGCAGGCGATCCGTCGACTTCCATCTGATAGGCGAAGTCCTGGACCCGCCCGAAGAGGTGCAAGGACGAGACCGGAGCTTCGGGATAGCTCCGGCGGGTCAGCGAACTGACGATCGTGCGCCAGGCACTGGAGATGTTGAGCGAGTCGGCGCGCGTCCAGCCGGCCGCTTCCATGGCCGCGTGAACCTGCGATTCGGATCCGAGCAAGGCCAGGTTCACCGGGTCACCGAGGAGGCCGTCGTTGGTGCGGCTGCGGCCGAAGAAGTAGTCGGGCACGTACAGCGCGGTCATCATGCGGTGAAAACGCGGCAGGGCCAGGTACGTCAGCAGCAGCCAGACTCCGATCAGGAACAGCAGGTACGGCGACCACCTGAGCCCCTGACGCGACAGAACCGCGCCGAGCAAGATGACCGCGACGAACGCGGTCAGGAAGAACGCGTTGTCGATCAGTTCCGCCCCCAACCGACGGCGACGTTCGACCCGGACCTTGGGTGGGTGAACGTACGTTGGCCGTCCGCGCTGCGTCATTCGACTCCCCTGGTCGCACCTCGATCGCTTCGGAGCCTACCGGGGCTGGATCGGCCACTCCCCCGCGAACTGTGAGCGCTGATCCGTATCAGCCCTGACCTGTGACAGACGTCAGCGCTTGCCGGGCTGGGGATCAGGCACTATTGAGGGGTGAGTATCCCCCAGATGCAGCCACAGTCGCAGCCCGTCGGGCAGGCCGAACGAGACGCTGCCGTGCAGCGCCTCCGAACCAACCTCGACGAAGGGCGCCTCAGTCAGGACCTGTTCGACCAGCGAGTCGGCACAGCCCTCGCCGCAGCCGACCAGCAGGAGCTTGACGCCCTCTTCCTCGATCTGCCCCAGGTCGCGACGGCCGGTTCGTTCGAGCTGTACCCGCACCAGCAGGTGTCCGTGTACCAACCCGCGGTCGACCCCAACGCCCCCGATCCGACGCGACCCGAGCCGTACCAGCAGACCAACCAGCAAGCTCAGGGTCAGGGCGCGTCGTTCAAGCTCTTCGGCATGGAGTTCAACAACGTCCCCAGTTGGGTCTGGCCGCTGATGGCGGTGGCGATGATCGTCGCGATGTTCGGCCTGTTCCGGTGGGGCATGTGGTGGTTGATCTTCTTCATCCCCGGCATCTGGGGCTGGGGCGGCTCTCACCAACGCCGACGTGAACGTCGCCAGCAGTGGCAGCAACAGCGCGAGCAGTGGCGGAATCAGCAGCGGGGACGGGGCCCGACGGCCTGAGCCGGACCACGCTCGCGACTAGACCAGGTCGGCGTAGTCCGGGTGACGTTCGACGTACTTCTTCACGAACGGGCACGTGGGCCTGACCTTGAGGCCCTGGGCGCGAACATCGTCGAGCGCCGAGCGAACCAGGAGTTGGCCGTACCCCTGGCCACCATGCTGGGGGTCGACCTCCGTGTGCCACAGGTCGACGACGCCCGGGCGGAGCTTGTAGTCGATCAACCCGATCCGCTCGCCTGAGTCGTCGACGAGTTCGTAACGGTGTTCCGTCGCGTTGTTCCGTACCTCCATGGACGAAGAGTACGGCGATCGGTCACGACAGCGCCCGGACCAGTCCGAACGACAGGCCGAGGTCCTCGTCGGTGACCCAATCGTCCTGAGCTTCCGAAGCTTCGACCACGTTCGTCGCGAGGACGTCGTCGGCCACGGCCGACGGGTCAGCCCGCAGGGCGCCCGCGGCGTCACCAGCACCGGCCCAGGTGAGCACGATCCGGTCGGTGACCTCGAAGCCGGCCGACTTGCGAGCCTCCTGCACCGCCCGTACGACGTCGCGCAACAACCCAGCCCTGACAAGCTCGGGGGTCAGTTCCAGATCCAGCGCCACCGTCTCGCCCTGTTCGTTGACCACCGACCAGCCTTCGCGAGGGCGCTCGGAGACGATCACCTCGTCAGCGCTCACCTCCGTGCCACCCGCGAAGGCGACCATCGCCGTACCCACCTCGGAAAGCCGGGTCGCCAACTCAGCCGCGTCGGCCTCCGCGATCGCCTGCGCCACCTTGGGCGTGTCCTTGCCGAACCGCTTGCCGAGGGCGCGGAAGTTGCCCTTCGCCGAGTAGTCGACGAGGTCACCGGCCGTCGCGAACGACTCCAAGGCGCCGACGTTGAGCTCGGCCGTGATCTCGGCAACGATCGCGTCGTCGAGGCGGGCGAGCGTCGTACTCGCGACCAGGGCCCGGCGTAACGGCTGCCGCGTCTTGACCTTGGCCTCCGACCGGGCGGCACGACCCAGTTCGACGACCCGTCGAGCCACGCCCATCGACCGGCTCAGTTCCTCGTCGACGAGCGTCTCGTCGACGGTCGGCCACGAGGCCAGGTGCACCGACTCGGGAGCGTCCGGGTCGGTCGAGACGTACAAGTCTTGCCACACCCGCTCGGTCACGAACGGAACGATCGGAGCCATCAGGCGCGTCACGACGCTCAGCACCTCGTGCAGGGTGGCCAACGCGGATTCGTCGCCGTCCCAGAACCGGCGGCGCGAGCGGCGGACGTACCAATTGGACAGGTCGTCGGTGAACGCCGAGATGCGGTTGCCCGCGCCCAGGGTGTCGAAATCCTCGAGCTGGGCGGTGACATCGCGCACGAGCTCGTTCGTCTCCGCCAGCAGCCAGCGGTCGAGCACGTGGCGATCCGCAGGCGCCGGTGCGTGACCGGGAGCCCAACCGTTGACCCTGGCGTACAAAGCCTGGAAGGCGACCGTGTTCCAGTACGTCAGGAGAACCTTGCGCACGATCTCGGTGATCGTGGTGTGTCCGACCCGCCGGGCTGCCCAGGGCGAGCCGCCGGCGGCCATGAACCAGCGCACCGCGTCGGCGCCGTGCTGGTCGAGCAGCGGGATCGGCTCGAGGATGTTGCCCAGGTGCTTGCTCATCTTGCGGCCGTCCTCGGCCAGGATGTGGCCCAGGCACAGCACGTTGGAGTAGCTGGACCGGTCGAACACCAGCGTGCCGACGGCCATCAGCGAGTAGAACCAGCCGCGCGTCTGGTCGATCGCCTCACAGATGAAGTCGGCCGGGTAGTCCTGCTCCAGACGCTCGACCGAGCCAGGGAGGTAGGGGTAGCCCCACTGCGCGAACGGCATCGCACCGGAGTCGAACCAGGCGTCGATCACCTCCGGGACCCGCTTGGCGGTCTCGCCACACAGGGGACAGGCGAACGTGACGTCGTCCACGTACGGGCGGTGCGGGTCGAGGTCGGAGTAGTCGGCCTTCGCGAGCGTCGACAGTTCTTGTCGGGAGCCGACACAGGTTTGATGCCCGTTCTGACAACGCCAGATGGGCAGCGGAGTGCCCCAGTACCGACTGCGCGACAGCGCCCAGTCGATGTTGTTGTCGAGCCAATCGCCGTACCGACCCCACTTGATGTTCTCCGGGTACCAGGTCGTGGCCGCGTTCTCCCGCAGCAAGGCGTCCTTGATCTGGGTGGTGCGGATGTACCAGCTCGGCTGCGCGTAGTAGAGCAACGTGGTGTGGCACCGCCAACAGTGCGGGTAGCTGTGTTCGTACTCGAGCACGCGGTACATGAGACCGCGCTGCTGCAGGTCGGCCACCAGCGCCTTGTCGGCGGTCTTGAAGAACTGCCCCCCGACTAGGGGAATCTCTGGCTCGAACGTGCCGTCGGGGAGGATCGGGTTGACCATCGGCAGCCCGTACCGGCGACAGGTCAGCATGTCGTCCTCGCCGAAGGCCGGCGCCTGGTGCACGAGGCCGGTGCCGTCCTCGGTCGTCACGTAGTCGGCGAGCACGACGTAGTGGGTACCGCCGACGACGTCGGGGAAGTCGACGAGGTCGAACGGGCGCTGGTACGTCCAGCCCTCCATCTCGGAACCGCGGAAGGTCTTGGTCAGCTTCCAGCCGTCTCCGAGCACCTTCTCGGCGAGCGGTTCGGCGACGACGAGCGTCTCGGTGCCGTTCGTCGCCGTGACGTACGTGACGTCGGGATGAACGGCGACCGCGGTGTTGGAGACCAGAGTCCAGGGTGTGGTGGTCCAGACGAGCAGCGCCGCATGGTCGGCCAGCGGCCCGCCGGTGAGCGGGAAGCGGACGTAGACCGACGGGTCGGACACGGTCTCGTACCCCTGGGCCAGCTCGTGGTCCGACAGCGTGGTGCCGCAGCGAGGGCAGTACGGCGCAACCCGGTAGTCCTCGACCAAGAGCCCCTTGTCGTGGATCTGTTTGAGCGCCCACCAGACCGACTCGACGTAGTCGGGATTCATCGTCCAGTACGCCTGGTCGAGGTTGACCCAGTAGCCCATCCGCTCGGTGAGCTCGCTGAACGCACCCACGTACCGGCTGACCGACTCGCGGCAGCGGGCGTTGAATTCGGCGACGCCGTACCTCTCGATGTCGGGCTTGCCGTTGATCCCCAACTCGCGCTCGACCGCCAGCTCGACGGGCAGCCCGTGGCAATCCCAACCGGCCTTGCGTTCGACGTGATAGCCCTGCATCGTGCGGAAGCGCGGGAACACGTCCTTGAACACGCGCGCCTCGATGTGGTGGGTCCCGGGCATGCCGTTGGCGGTCGGGGGTCCTTCGTAGAAGGTCCACGGGGTGCCCGTCGAGGTCTGCTCAACCGACCGCTCGAAGATGTCGTGGTCGCCCCAGAACGCGAGGATCTCGCGTTCCATCGCGGGCAGGTCGACCTGAGGCGGCACGGGCCGGTACTGGCGGGTCATCGTGGGCAAGTCCTTCGACGTACGGCGAAGGGACGAGGCGAGCCGGTCGGCATGCCCCGCGGTGCCACCCTCCTTGGCAGGCGATCCCTGCCCTCTCGAGGTTGCCGCTGCCGGTTCTAGTAGGCCGAAGCTGTTCTTCCGGCGGCTCCGGGGTGATGGCCCCATCACTGCTGTGCGGTCGGCCTGCATCGTAGCGCGGCAGGGTTGGTCCGGGCGAACGAGTTGGCGCGGTGGTGTTCGGCGGTGCGGGTACGGCAAGGGGGGCCGCCGGTTCGGGGGCCGACCAGATTTCACAGGTACTTGACAGGCCCCCGCCAGTGAATCCTGAAGCAGACGGAGCGACACTTGATCTTGTTCCGGATCGGTCCGGACATGGACAAAGGAAGCACGAACGTGAGAAACCATATGGGCGGTGGCGGATCCGCCCTCGGGATGATGCTGCACGGCCTGGTGTCGCTCGCCATCCTCGCGGCACTGATCGTCGCCGCGATCATCATCGTCAAGAAGTTGAAGAAGCGGTCCGGCGGCGCGCCGCTGTTCACCGGCTTCGTCGGACAGCAGGCTGCCGCGCCCGTCGATCCCCAGGTCGAAGGTCTGCGGATCCTCAACGAGCGTCTCGCCAAGGGCGAGATCGAGATCGACGACTACTACCAGCGCCGGTCCGCGCTGCAGGGTCCTGATCCACAGAAACCGGCCGAGTAGGCACCTTTCGACAATCGAAGCCCCCGCGGGACACCCGCGGGGGCTTCGTCGTGGTGTGGGTCGCGATCGTCTGGCAACGTTCTCGGCGGGGTGAGGCACCATGGGACCGGGACAGAACCGGGCGTAACTCGTTCAATCTCCGGTTGGCACCGGCGTGTCGCGCGTTGAGGTCGCGTTCTGTCCCGCTCTGCGCCGAAGCCCGCCCTCTCCGAGACTTACCTGAGTGAGTTCAGGTCACCCGCCCTGCCGCCCAGCTCACGAGCCGCCCCGGCATCGAGAGGGCAGGCATAGCTGCGCTGACACTCGCCAGGATGAGGGCTTGAGTGCCGGCAACGGCGGTTCGCCGTCAGACGTTCAGGGTGCGACGACCTTCGAAGGCGCGACCCAGCGTGATCTCGTCGGCGTACTCGAGGTCGCCGCCGACGGGGAGGCCCGAGGCCGGCCTGGTCACCGTGACGCCCATGGGGATCAGCAGCCGGGAGATGAATGTCGCGGTGGCCTCACCTTCGAGGTTCGGGTCGGTCGCCAGGATCACTTCGGTCACGGTGCCGTCGGCGAGGCGCTGACACAGTTCCTTGATCCTCAGGTCGCCCGGCCCCCGGTTGTCGATCGGGCTGATCGAGCCGCCGAGCACGTGGTAGCGCCCCCGGAATTCTCGGGTTCTCTCGATCGCGACGACGTCCTTGGATTCCTCGACCACGCAGATCGACGTGAGGTCCCGCCGAGGGTCGCGGCACACGCGGCACAAGTCTTCCGACGAGATGTTGAAGCAGATCGTGCAAAAACGCACCTGTTCTTTGACCCTCAACAGCACGTCCGCGAGTCGTTGCACATCGGCCGGCGCCGCGTCGAGGAGGAAGAACGCGATGCGCTGGGCACCCTTCGGCCCGATCCCGGGCAGGGTCGCCAACTCGTCGATCAGGTCCTGAACCGGGCCCTCGTACACGCATCCACCTCACGAACCGGCCAAGCATTCGGCCGTACCCCGCGATCCTAGGGGCGAACCCCACGAGCACCGGGGACCGGCACGGTCTCCTCGCCGACGATCGCGGCCGGAACCGCGAACCCCACGCGAACCGGGGATCGGCACGGTCTCTTCGCCGACGATCGCGGCCGGAACCGCGAACCCCACGCGAACCGGTGACCGCCACGGTCTCCTCGCCGACGATCGCGGCCGGAACCGCGAACCCCACGCGAACCGGGGACCGGCAATGCGCTGGACCGTCGTGCGCTTGATCGGGCCCGCCGGACCTCGAAGCCGCGACTCCCCCCGCCCCGCGGGTCCGTGAGCCGGGCCGGGACCAAGGAGCCGACCCGCAGCTACATCCCCAGGTTCGGCATCTGGGGCAGGAGCGCTTGCTGCAGATCGCCTGCCTTGGTGGAGGCGTCGCGCACCGCCGCGACGACCAGATCGGCGAGGGTCTCGGTGTCGTCGGGATCGACTGCCTCGGGTTTGATGACGAGCTTGGTCAGCTCACCGGTGCCGGAGACGGTGGCGGTCACGAGCCCACCGCCGGAGGTGCCGGTGACCTCGGCGGAGGCCAGTTTGTCCTGAGCCGACGCCATCTGCGCCTGCATGGCCTGGGCCTGCGCCAACAGATCGTTGAGGTTGAAGTTCTCCATGAAAGTCCTTTCGTGGCTGGGGTCTTGTCGTGGGTACGGCTCTGCCGCACCCGAGTTCTCAGGTTTGTTCGTCGTCGATCGCTTCGGCCTGCAACATGTCACGGAGCAAGGTCTCAGCGTCGGCTTCGCCCACCTCGGGATCGCTCAGGTCGTAGTCGGGCTCGTCGTCGCTCGACCTGGAGGCTGACTCGGCTCCGCTGTCCCGAGCCGGTGGATCGGCTGGTGTCTCCGGGGTCGAAGGCGTCGCCGGAGACGCTTCGGTGAGTTCGTCGGCCGTCTCCGGAGATCGTGGCGACGGCTCCGGCAGGGGTGGTCGGCGCGGCGCCGCCGACTCTGGCGTTGCCGTACGTTCGGCCTCGATCGCCGCCGAGATCCGCAGGTCGGCACCCAGCACCTCGACCAGCGCGTCGTGCAGCACATCGTCGCTGCCGCCGCGCAAGAAATGGTCGCGGGCCCCCACGTTGCTGAACATGAGTTCGAGCACGCCGTCGCGGACGTCGGAGACCTGAGCATTCTGGCTGACCGTCAACCACGTGAACTTGCGCCGGTTCTTCACCAGGTCGAGCACATTCGGCCAGAACCGACGCACGTCGGCTACGGTCACCTCGGGCCGTACCTGCTCAGGTTCTGGCGCCGCAGGCTCGGCCGGAGGGGTCGGCTCTTTCGGAGACGGCGAACTTGCCGAGTCGGTCGGCGGCGAGTCGTGACGAGGAGGCCGTACGGCATGGGTCGCGGCGGGTCGTTCTGGCACGTCGTCGGGCGCCTGGGGGGCCGGCGGTGTCCTGGATTGACCGGAATTCCCTGTCGTCGTTCGAGTCGGCGCACCGTCGCCGGACTCGACCAGCCTCAGTCGGGGCTTGGCCTGGTCTCGGTCGGCGGGCGGGATCCAGTCCTCTTCGGGTGGAGGATCGTCATAGGTACGGCGAGTGAACCGTTCCTTGGTCGTGGGGTCAGGAGCCGACCGACCCTGATCGCGCGGGGCCGGAGCAGAACGCTCCGGGCCCTGCTCGCGGGCCGCCGACGGCGCGCCGGCCTCGTCGGCGGGCATCCCCAGACGGCGTTCGAGGCGGTCCAGTCGGGCGTGGACTCCACGATCGTCGACATCGGCACCCGGCAGCAGGATGCGGGCGCACATGAGTTCGAGGTGAAGCCGTGGCGCTGTCGTACCCCTCATCGCCACCAATCCCTCACCCACCACCTCGGCCGCTCGGGTGAGTTCACCGGCCCCCAAGCCCTGCGCTTGCAGGACGAGCCGGTCGGCCTGATCGGCCGACACGTCGAGCAACCCACTGGCGACGGCGTCGGGTACGGCGGCGACGATCACGAGGTCACGGAGCCGGCGAAGGAGGTCTTCGGCGAACCGGCGTGGATCTTGGCCGATGTCGACCACCCGGTCGATGGTCGAGAAGACACCGGCCCCGTCGCCCGCCGCGAGCGCGTCGACCATCTCGTCGAGGAGAGCTTCGGGGGTGTAGCCGAGGAGGGCGACGGATTGCTCGTACGTCACTCCCCTCTCCCCCGCACCACCAAGCAGCTGGTCGAGCACCGAGAGCGAATCGCGCACGGAGCCCGCACCGGCACGTACGACCAGGGGCAAAACCGCCGGCTCGACGTCGACTCCTTCGGCCTCACACAGGGTGCGGAGGTAGTCGCCCAGGACCTTGGGAGGGACGAGACGGAAGGGGTAGTGGTGGGTGCGGCTGCGGATGGTGCCGATCACCTTTTCGGGTTCCGTGGTCGCGAAGATGAACTTCACGTGAGGCGGCGGCTCTTCGACCACCTTCAGCAACGCGTTGAAGCCCGCCGTCGTGACCATGTGGGCCTCGTCGACGATGTAGATCTTGTAGCGGCTGTGAACCGGCGCGAAGAAGGCACGCTCCCTCAGGTCTCGAGCGTCATCGACACCCCCGTGGCTCGCTGCGTCGATCTCGATGACGTCGATGCTGCCGGGTCCGCCACGGCTGAGATCCCGGCACGACTGGCAGGTGCCGCACGGTTGGGCGGTCGGGCCCTGCTCGCAGTTCAGCGCCCTCGCGAGGATCCGCGCCGACGTGGTCTTGCCGCAGCCCCGCGGGCCCGAGAACAGGTAGGCATGGTTCACGCGGTTGTTCACCAGCGCCCGCTGCAGCGGCTCGGTGACGTGTTCCTGCCCGATCACATCGGCGAAGGTGTCGGGCCGGTAGCGCCGGTAGAGGGCCAGCGGTGCGGGTGGTGGGTCTGGGCGAGTGGGGGGTACG
>JBDHZQ010000062.1:0-15325 GCA_039811945.1 Propionibacteriaceae bacterium | reverse complement strand
CCCCTGGCGGTTCGTGAGCGAGGATCCGTGCCGACTTCGGTCGGCTGCCAGGTCGCCGCCCAGTACGTCACGCTGCCCGTCAAGACTCCGTCGCCACAAGGTCGCATCGACCAGATTGCTTCGCTCACGAGGTCGCGGATCGACTCCGGTCACACGGTGGGGGGCGACCGGCTGACCCGCATCGCGGGGTTCGGCCCGGCGACGCTGCACGCGCTGTCGGCGAGGACCGTGACCGGCGGCCGCGCGCATGACGTGTTCGTGTCGAACGCCCCAGGTCCCCGGTCTGATCGGTACCTCGGTGAATGGCGCCTTTCCACGTCCTACCCGGCGATCGGCCTGGCAGATTCGGAGGACGTGTCCGTCTGCCTCACCTCCTACGCCGGCACCATCGGGATCGGGATCGTCGCAGCGGCTCCGGTGACGGCCCTGGTCGACGGCATCACGTCTGAACTCAACCGCCTCGACGGGGGACGTCGCTGATGGTCGCGTTCGTTCCCGTCAGTGGCGCAGACCTCGCCGCCCTCGTGGCCGGTGACGTGAAGGCCGGACCCTTGGAGGCGTACGCCGCCACCGACGCCCTCCGTGACACCTTCGATCTTGACCCGGGCGAAGACGAAGAAGCTGAGCGTACGGCGCTGCTGATCGCCGGGCTCGTGGCCCTGATGTCGTACGGCCGACGCCTGGTCGCCGTCATCGACCGATCTGTCGCGTGTGAGCCGGCCGGCTACTTCGGAGAGGTCAGCGTGCCGGACCTCGCACTCTCCGGGGTGACGGCCCTGTTCGCTGACTCCGACGACGCCCGCGATGCCGCCGCGGGGATTGCCGCGGCGACGGCTGGTCTCGATCTCGACGCAGCCTGGGACCTGCCTGTCGTCGCCGAGTTCATGCACGATCACGACCTGCTCTGGTACGGGCCGGAGGAGGTCTCCATCCTGCTTGGCCCCGGCTGATCAGGCGGCTCGCACCTTTCGCAGGCTGCCAGAGTGGGGGAGACTACGGCGTATGCCACGTTCGATCTGGAAGGGCGCGATCTCGTTCGGCCTGGTGACGATCCCGGTGAAGGTGTACGGCGCGACGGAGACCAAGGACATCAGCTTCCGTCAGGTACACCTCGAAGACGGGGGACGCATCAAGTACAAGCGTGTCTGCGAGAAGTGCGGTCAGGAGGTGGATTATGCCGACATCGGAAAGGGGTACGAGGCCGGTGACGGACGGGTCGCGATCCTCGACAAGGCCGACCTCGACAACCTGCCCCTGACCACGACCAAGTCTGTCGATGTGGTGACGTTCGTCGACGCCAGCAGTGTCGACCCGATCATGTTCGACAAGCCGTACTACCTGGAGGCCGACGGGCCGGGCGGGAAGCCGTACGTGCTCCTGCGCGACGCCCTCGCCAAGACGGGTAAGGCGGCCGTCGTCAAAGTCGCGCTGAGGTCCCGCGAATCGATCGCCTTGATCCGAGTCAAGGACGACGTGATGGTGCTGCAGACGATGCTGTGGCCCGACGAGGTCCGGGACCCCTCGTTCGCTGCACCTCCCAACGACGTGCGCGTGACCGATGCCGAGGTCGGGATGGCCACGATGTTCATCGAGCAGATGTCGGGGGAGTTCACGCCGGAGGACTACACGGACGCCTATCGCGAGGCCGTCGAACAACTCGTCGCCTCGAAGCTCACCGGCCAGCCCGTGACCGAGGAGAAGGCGGCCGCCCCACGCGAAGCCGACGTCGTCGACCTCGTCGCCGCATTGCGTGCTTCGGTGGAAGCCGCGAAGAAACGTCGCGAAGAAGAGCAGGGCAAGAGCGCCAAAGCCGGGTGAACTGAGGAGCTGGTCGGTTACTCGACCCCAGCCGATGACCGTTCAACGAGGAGTCTTATGGTGGCGGGGATCGAGGGAGAACCGCATGAGCACGACCGACCTGACTTTCGCGCCGACCGGATCCGAAGGGGACATCCCAAGCGGCCCGAGGTATCCGGGCGTGGAGACGGTGATCAACGGCAACGGAGCTGTGGCGTACGTCATGGGTCACGTCTGCGGGGGTGTCATCGGATATCCGATCACACCGTCGACGGAGATCTCGGAGATTTTCGAGGCCCGCCGCGCGGAGGGTGGCCTCAACGTCTGGGGCAAGCACGCGTTCTTCTTCGAGCCCGAAGGTGAACACTCGGCACAGTCCGGCGCGCTGGGTGCCGCGCTGACCGGCGGACAGTACGTCTCCAACGCCTCGTCGAGCCAGGGAATCCTTTACGCGATGGAGTCCCACTTCGTCACCGTCGGCAAGAAGGTCGGTGGGTTCGTGTTGCAGGTCGCGGCCCGCGTCGTGAGCAAACATTCCCTCAATGTCATGGCGGGCCACGACGACGTCTACGCGCTCCTCCCGTCCGGCTACACGGTGCTGTTTGCCGCGAATCCGCAAGAGGCCGCCGACCTCGCCGCCATCGCCTACCGCACGTCGGCGACGTCGCTGATTCCGGTCGCGAACTGCATGGACGGATTCTCCACCTCGCACATGTTGTCGGAGGCCCTCCTTCCGGAACCGGAATTGCTACGGGAGTTCGTCGGCGATCCGGAGTCGCACATTCCCTGCCCCACCGTGGCCCAGGAACTGCTCTTCGGCGATGCTGGCCGGGTCTCGGCGTTGCACCGTTTCGTCCACCGCCATGGCAGCCAGATCGCCAAGGACGACGCAATCCTCCTCAACACCTGGCTCGACGACCACGCCGCCCAGGTCGAGGCCGATGCGACCGGGCAGCTCGCCGGGCAGGTCGAGCCGTACCTCCCTTCCGGGCTCCGCGACGCATGGCTTCGGGCGTGGCGCAACGCCAACGCCAAGGGCACCCGCCAGCTCGTACCCTCACTCGTCGACCCGAACAACCCCGGTCTCACCGGTCCGGTCCAGAACCAGCCCGACTTCCAGGCCGGCGCGGTCGACCACCGGACCCACTTCGCGTCCGAGGTTCCCCGGCTGGTGCGTGAGGCGATGGCCGAGTACGGCGAACTCACCGGTCGGCTCTATGCCCCGGTTCACACGTCGTTCGCCGACGATGCAGACGTCGTCGTCGTGGGGCTCGGCTCGGTGACCGACGATGTCGAGGCGGTCCTGCCGTACCTGCGGAGCCAGGGGATCAAAGCCGGCCTCGTGGCCATCAAGCTGCTCCAGCCGTTCCCCGAGGCCGAACTCGTGTCGGCCCTCGCGGGCAAGAAGGCCGTCCTGGTGCTGGAGCGCTCCGACCAGATGGCGATGACCCCACTCGTCACCCAGGCCCTGATGAAGGGCCTAGCCAACGCGAAGTCCGAACGCCACCCGGGCATCCCGGCCGTCACCGAACTGCCCACCCTGTCCACGGCGATCTTCGGGCTCGGCGGGCATGATCTTCAGCCCCGGCACCTGGTCGCCGCGTTCAGGGCCCTGGATTCCGGAACGCTGGCACCGTTGATCTATCTCGGCTCGCAGTTCTACTCCAAGACCCCCTCGCCGTACCTCGCCGACATCCAGGACAGGCTGCGGGACGCGTACCCGGAGACCGAGTTCATGGCCCTCGACACCGAGGACAATCCCGACCTGCTGCCCGAGGGCGGAATGCGGATCAGGTTCCACTCGGTGGGCGGGTACGGCACGATCGCCACCGGCAAGTTGCTCACCGACTTGCTGGCGGGCCTACTCGGCATACATTCCAAGTCGGCACCGAAGTACGGCTCGGAGAAGTCGGGTGCGCCGACGAACTACTACATCACCTTGTCGCCGGATCCGATCAGGATCACGAACGCCGAGCTCGAAGACGTCGAGATCGTGCTCTCGCCCGACCACAAGGTGTTCCACCACACGAACCCCCTGCGCGGCATCGCCGACGGTGGCACGTTCGTGCTCCAGTCGAACCTGCCGCCGTTGGAGGTGTGGCGCGATCTGCCGGCCTCCGCGCGTCGGACCATCCGTGAGAAGAAACTCGACTTCCTGGTCGTGGACGCGTTTGCGGTGGCCCTCAAGCATGCGCCGCAGCCGGAACTGCAGACCCGCATGATGGGGATCGCGTTCGTCGGTGCGGTCGTCGGTCACGTCGACCGAGTGGCCCGGGGCGCCAGCCGTGACGACATCCTGGTCAAGGTCCGTCAGCAGATCGCCAAGAAGTTCGGCAGCAAGGGCGACGCCGTCGTCGAGGCGAATATGGCGGTCATCGTCGACGGCATCGAAGCGGTGAAGCGGGTCGAATACACCCGCCCCGAGTACCGCAAGGTCGAGCAGGCGCCCGGTCAGCGCCGACTGCTGACCGTTGACGTCTCTGAGCACGTGGCCTGCGACGACCACGGAGCGTGCGGCACCGGCGGCCTGTTCGACCGGCAGTACTACGAGACGATGATCGCCACACCCTTCCGAGAAGGCACGATCGGGGAGGCGCCGGTGCTGCCGGGCACCGGCATGTTCATCCCGCCGGGTACGGCAGCAGGCAAGGACAAGGGCCTGTTCCGCCGCAGTGTGCCTGCGTTCGACGCGGCCGCCTGCACTGGCTGCCTGGAATGCACGCTCGTGTGTCCCGATGCCGCGATTCCCAACACGATCCACGAGGTGCCTGCCCTGCTGACCGCAGCCCTCCGCGGAGCTGGCGTGACCCAGGTGGCGGCGAGCAACGTCCGCACGACGATGGCGGCCGTGGCCGACGCGGTCCCCGTCGCCTACGGCAAGGACTCCAAGAAGGCTTTCAGTGAAGTCGTCGCCGAAGCCGTCGCCCTCGTCCCTGCCGCCGAGGCCGACTCCTGGGATCCGGTGATCCGGCAGCTGGCCGCGTTCCCGGTCAGCCGTACCAAGCCGTTCTACGACGCCATGGAAAAGCGCGGAGGCGGAGGCCTCTATTCGGTGGTCGTCGACCCGTGGAAGTGCACCGGCTGTCTGGAGTGCATCGAGGTGTGCGGGCCGGGCGCGCTCAGCGTGGCCGAACAGACGAACCCCCTCCAGGACCTCATGCAGCAGCGGTTCGAGTTCCTGTCTCGGCTGCCAGCGACCCCGCAACGGTTCTTCGAGTCCGAGACCGGTTCCAGCGGGCCGCCGAAGCGGCTGTTCCTGGACCGGACCAACTACTACGCCACCACCGGTGGTCACGGCGGGTGCCGTGGTTGCGGGGAGGTCACCGCCACCCGGCAGGTGATGGCGGCCAGCCATGCCGTCGGCGGGCGCCGGCGCAAGGCCCACACGGCCGAGTTGGAGCAAGTCTTGACCGAGGCTCGGGCCAAGCTCGCGACGGTGACCGGAGACCGGCGGGTACGGCTCGCCCAGGCCATCCCGGTGCTGGAGCGGCGTCTCTACGAGTACGAGGGTGGTCCCTCCGGGGGCGGACCTGCGACCACGGTCGTGGCGAACGCGACCGGCTGTTCCTCGGTCTACGCGTCGACCATGCCGTACAACTCCTTCACTGACCCGTGGGTGAACAGCCTGTTCCAGGATGCCCAGCCACTGGCGAAGGGCATCTTCGAGGGGATCGCGGCCAAGGCGGTCACTGACGTGAAAGCGCTGCGCACGGTACGGCTCGAGCTGGACGACGCGTACGACCCCGCGCTGCACGACGCCCCGTTGCGCACCTTGTCGTGGTCGGACTTCACGAGCGACGAACTGGCCCTCATGCCGACCGTGCTGACGATCGGTGGTGACGGCGCGTCGTACGACATCGGCTTCGGCGCCATGTCGCGCATCCTCAGTTCCACTACGCCGATCAAGATCATGATCCTCAACACCGGCGCCTACTCCAACACCGGTGGGCAGGCGTCGACCTCGTCGTACCACGGCCAGGACAGCGACTTGTCACGGTTCGGTGCGGCCTACACGGGCAAGGAAGAGGTGCGCAAGGAACTCAGTGTGCTGGCGTCGTTCCACCCGGGGGTGTACGTCTGTGCCTCGGCTACGGCCGTCCAGTCGCACTTCCTGCGCAACGTGATGGACTTCCTCACCTACAGCGAAGCTCCCGCCGTGCTGGACATCTACACGCCGTGTCAGTCCGAGCATGGGATCGACGACGCGGCCGCGCATCGCCGGGCCAAGCTGGCCGTTGCGAGCCGGATGAACCCCGTCTTCGTCCACGATCCGCGCCGCGGCGAGACCTTGCACGACTGGTTCTCCCTCGACGGCAATCCCGATCCTGACCAGACCTGGACCACGCAGAGCCTGGAGACGGTCGACGCCGACGGCAAGGTCGCGCTGGTCAGCACCGCCCTCACGCCGGCTCATTTCGCCTACGGGGAGACCCGGTTCCGCAAACACTTCCGGCGGTTGGCCTCCGCCGAGGAAGCCATGGCGATCCCGGTCGAGGAATACCTCGAATTGCCCGAGGTCGAGCGCGGCGGGCACGTGCCGTACATCCTGGTCACCGATGCCCAGCGCCGTCCTGTGAAGGTGCGGTGCGACCAGTCCATCGTGGAGATGGCCGAAAGCAGACGGCGCAACTGGCAACTTCTGCAGTACATGGCCGGGCGTCACGTGGCCAAGCTCACAGCGCTGCATCAGAAGGACATCGACGCATTGCAGGCTCGGTACGACGAGGCGATGAAACAGCAGGAGTCGTCGCTGGACCAGATCGCCCTGGCGATGAGCGAGTTGGCGTCGGCCTCGCCAGGAGCCCCGTTGGCACCCCTGGCGTTCGGGGGTACGGCTCCCTCCCCTGTGAGAGTGACGACGGGTCCGGGGGTGGTCCAGCGGCCTGTGGGCGCGGGCTGCGCCGCGCCGGTGAGCCTGGCGGTCGAGGATCAGCCGAAATGCACCGACTGTGGCACCTGCTACACCGATCTGCCCGAACTGTTCGAACAGGTCAAGGTGGTCGTGGACGGGTCGGCGAAAGACGTGGCCAGGCTGATTCCCGGGGCGCTGGACTCGGTGGAGATCACCGACGACATCGCCCGCCGGATCCGCAAAGTCGTGGCGAACTGCGATGCGGAGATCATCCGATGACGACCGACGTCGACGAGACGCAGCAGCAGGCGCAACTGGACGTCCTGGGTCGGCACCTGCGGTCGAACCCCGCCGCTTTTCGGCAGATGTTCATCGCCGACGGGATGCAGGCGATGGCCGCGCAGTTCCAGCAGCCGGAGCTGCCCGAGGGGTTCGTGACCACGATGTGGCGCGTGTTGCTGCGCGACGACGACGCATCGCGGGTGCTGATGCGGTTCGTCTGGAACCTCCCGCTCGGGCAGAAACGGAAGTTCGTCAGGGCGTTGGACGCGCATCTGTCGGGCCGGTACCCGATGTTCGCGGGGTTGTCGGCTGGTTGGCCCGCGGAAAGTTCGATTCCGCCGTACGTGCGCCCGGCCGAGGAGCGGACCGAGGACTTCGACCTCGTCAACGCGGGATACCTCGGGTATCTCCAACTCGGATACACGCCCCGCGAGGTCGACCTGTTCGTCTGGCTGGAGGCGATCCGCGACAAGCAGTGCACCGACTCGCCGTGCGAGTTGGGCAAGCTGGTCAAGGGACATCGTGAGCCGCAGGGCGGCTGCCCGGTGCAGATCCATATCCCGACCGTGCTGTCACTGGTCGGCAACGGCCGGTTCCGGGAGGCGATGGAGCTCATCGAGTCGGTCAACCCGCTCCCCAACGTGACCGGGCGCGTCTGCCCGCAGGAACTCCAGTGCCAAGGCGTGTGCGCGCACTCGAAGAAGCCGATCGAGATCGGCCAGCTCGAGTGGTTCCTGCCTCAGCGGTCCCGGACGTTCGAGCCGGGTGCGGCGCTCGCGCGGTTTGCCGACCGAGCCAACCCGTGGCTGACCGCGACCAAGCCGCCGATCGCGGTCGTCGGTTCGGGACCCGCGGGCCTGATCAACGCCTATCTGTTGGCGGCCGACGGTTACCCGGTCACGGTCTTCGAGTCGTTCCACGCCTTGGGCGGGGTGCTGAGGTACGGCATTCCTGAGTTCCGGCTGCCCAATCAACTGATCGACGACGTGGTCGCCAAGATCAAGGCGTTGGGCGGTCGGTTCGTCACGAACTTCGTCGTGGGCAAGACGGCGAGTCTGGCCGAGTTGAGCGCGGCAGGGTTCGTACGGACGTTCGTGGGTACGGGCGCTGGCCTGCCCCGGTTCATGAACGTGCCGGGCGAGCACCTCGTCAACGTCATGAGCGCCAACGAGTTCCTGACCAGGGTCAACCTGATGCAGGGGCATCGCGAGGAGTACGAGACTCCGTTGCCGGCGGTGCGAGACCACCAGGTGCTGGTCGTCGGGGGTGGCAACACGGCGATGGACGCGGCGCGTACGGCACGCCGACTCGGCGGACACGTCACGATCGTCTATCGACGGACTCGCGCCGAGATGCCCGCCCGCGTGGAGGAACTCCACCATGCGTTGGAGGAGGGGATCACCCTGGCGGCGCTGCGGGCACCGCGCGAATTCCTGGGCTCGACCGAAGCCGGGCCTGCGTCGTACGCCGTCGCCCAGGCCGTGTGCGACGTGATGGAACTGGGCGAGCCTGACGCGTCGGGCCGACGCTCACCGGTGGCGATGGGGGAGACCGTGGTTCTGCCGGCCGATCTGGTGATCATGGCGCTCGGCAACGACTCGAACCCGATCATCCGTGAGTCGGAGCCGAGGCTGGCCACGAAGCGCGGCGGCGCACTGGACCTGGCCGATGGAACCCAACAGACGTCGGTCGCGGGCGTGTACTCCGGTGGCGACGCGGCGCGAGGTGGATCGACGGCGATCCGGGCTGCCGGAGACGGCCAAGCTGCCGCTCGTCAGATCGCGAAGGACATCGAGCTGAGCCGCGGGGAGATCATCGACCGGGTCACCCGGGCTCGGGCGTACACCGACGAGGCCACCGCGGCCAATACCGTGGTGGCCACCCGGCAGTTGGCGACCGGAATCGTCGAACAGGTGATCCACGCGCCGTTGATCGCGCGGGCGGCCCGGGCTGGGCAGTTCGTGCGGGTGCTGGTGGAGCCGAAGGGCGAGTTGGTGCCGCTGACGCTGGCCGACTGGGACGCCGACCAGGGCACGATCACCCTGGTCATCCAGGGGTTGGGTACGACGTCGGTGCTGATCAACCGGTTGGGCGTGGGTGATGTGTACGCCGGAGTCGCCGGCCCGCTGGGGCGTCCGTCTGTGCTGCACGGCTACGACCCGGATCGCGAGACGGTGGTGTTCACGGCAGGCGGAGTGGGCTTGCCGCCGGTGTTCCCGATCGCCCGGGAGCATCTGCGCCTCGGTCACCACGTGACGTTGATCTGCGGGTTCCGGAGCCGAGATCTGTTGTTCTGGATCGGCGAGGGGGAACGGGTGGGGACCCTGCAGCAGGAGTTCGGCGACCTGCTCGACGTCGTCTACACGACCAACGACGGCAGCTTCGGCGAGGCCGGGTTCGTGACGGGTCCGCTGCAGCGGATGCTGGACGAGGGGATCCCGTCAGGTCGTCGGGTGGCGGAAGTCGTGACCATCGGTCCGCCGTTGATGATGAGGGCGGTCAGCGACCTGACGCGACCGTACGGCGTACCCACCGTCGCCTCGCTCAATTCGATCATGGTCGACGCCACGGGGATGTGCGGGGCCTGCATGGTGCCGGTCGTGTGCGACGGCAAGTTGGTCCGCAAACACGCGTGCATCGACGGTCCGGAGATCGACTCGCACATCATCGACTGGGACAAGTTCCTGCCTCGGTTCGGTCAGTTCAAACAAACCGAGCGCGATTCCTTGCTACGGCGGGGGCTATCGCTGGGTTGAGGGAGGTACGGCTGACGGCGCCCGCCGCGCCGTCGGGGAGGTACCGCGGAGGGTGACGGGGATCACGGCTGTGGCCGCCATGACGAGGATCTGGAACGCATACAGGATGTTCTTGCCGTTGTCCCCGACGGCCGTGGCGACGGGGACCCAGAAGACGCTCAGCACGACCAGACCAGCGCCCAGCACCTGGAGCCACCGCTGTCGGGCGAAGAGGATCATGGTTGCCCAAACCAGCAGCCAGGCTGCGTGGTGGGGCCAGGAGAGGGGTACGACGAGGACGCTGGCACAGCCGACGACGGTGGCCGAGACCAGCGGTGCGTCTTGCCAGTGGCGACGGGCGTTCCACAGGGCCAGGATCACGGTCGCGACACTCAGGGTGAGCACGAGGACCCTGTTGAGGGTGGGGTTCATGTGGAACCGGACGAGCAGTCCGGTCCAGGTCATGTTCCCGGGCAGGTCGACCGGCCCGATGCGGTCGGTCTGCCATAGAGCGCGGGTGACGTAGTCGAGCGCGTCGCGTGGCAGGAGCGCCACGCCGACCAGCGTCGTCAACAGCCCGGCTCCGAACGACCACACGAAACGACGTCGATCGACCAGCAGGTGCATCACGCCGAACAAACCAGGGGTGAGTTTGATCGCCGCAGCGATACCGGTCAGGGCTCCCCATCGTCTGCTGGACAGGATCCGGCCGCTCTCCAGCAGAGACATCAGGACCAAGACAAGACTGATCTGCCCGAACAGTGCGTTGGATTGAACGTAGATCGTCTGGGTATAGACCGCCACGATCAGGCCCGCAGTCAGCCAGACCGCTGACGGGCCGTGTCGCCGTACCAGGACCGACGCCAACCCGATCCCGATCGCGCAAACGACCGCGATGTTCAGAATCGTCCAGATTGTCTGGGCGATCCGGTCAGGCATGAGAGCGAGGGGAGTGAAGACCACCGCGGCGAAGGGCGGGTAGGTGAAACCGAGACCGTTGTCTGTGACGTAGTCGCACAACCGATGGCCCGACAGCCACCATCGCGTGCCAGCCAGGTAGACACCGAAGTCGCCAAACGCCTCGTTCGATCCCCACACATAACGCCACAACCGGACGATGTTCACCAGCGCTGCCAGCCAGGCGATCCCGACCAGGGCGATCCGCACGCCGGGCTTCGACCACAGGTTTCCGGACATCTGCGGTGCCAGGGCCCGTTCGTCCTGTCTGACGTCGCTACCCATTGGTCCCCCCAGCATGACGAACGCGCTGTCACGTCATCTTCTCGCCTGGGTCGGCTAGATTCGGCCGGTGACGATAGGCGAGACGAGGCCATGGCCGGCCGACGCACGGGTGACGGTCGTCGTGGTGGCCTACAACCACGCGCCCTACGTTGCCGAGTGTCTCGACAGCATTCGGGCGCAGGGCGTCCCCGCCCGGGTCTTCGTGATCGACGATTGCTCCCCCGACGGAACGGCAACCGTCGTCCGTGACTACGTCGGCGCCGATTCCGACGTCCGAATCGTGGCGCATTCGGTCAACCAAGGTTTGGGAGCCTCGCTGGCCGAAGGGCTGGAACTGGCGGACACCGAGTTCTTCGTGTACATCGCCGCCGACGACTGGATGGAGCCGGCGCGACTCGAGCACCAGATCGACCTGATGGACGCCGAGGGAAAGACGTGCGGACTGGTCTACAGCGACGTGTACCGGGCCAATCCTGACGGCAGCCGGATTGGCGTGACGTTTGCCCAGGATCATGCCGATGTCTGGACGTTGGAGTCGCCCGATCCCTATAAGGATCTCTTGACGAAGAATTGGATCCCGGCGCCGTCGACGATGCTGCGTACGGCAGCGCTGCGGGACGTCGGCGGTTACGACCCGGACATCTTCTACGAGGATCACGACGTCTGTTTACGCATCGCGGCGAAGTACGACATCGCCGGCACTGCCGAGGTGCTCGCCTCACACCGCGAAATCCCGACCGCATTGGGTCGCAAGTTCTTCCAGCCTCAATTCCGGGGTGAGTGGCTGCGCGCGCGAGTCTTGATCCTTCGCAAGCAGCTCGGCCGGCGACCAGATTGCGACGATCTGGTGTTCGGGCTGCTGCGGGTGCAGACCATTCAGCTCCTCAGGAGCGGGGCCGACGACGAACTCGCGCGCGACACCTTCACGCGGTTGTTGAAGTCTCCCCAGTCTCGTTTCGACGCCAAGCTCCTGGCGTATTGGGCAGCCTCGTTACCGCTGCTCAGCACGGCCTTCCGACGACTCCAGGCTGCCCGCCGAAGTGGCTCCAGTTCGAGGACCGTTCAGAGGTAGTTCTCGAAATCGAGGAGCATATCGTCGTCGTAGCGGATGTGCTCGTGATACTTGAGCGTGAGTGGGTCGACGATTCGGGCGCCCGCGTCATGCCAAGACATGGGATATCCGGGTGCTCCACGCACCCCGCCGGGATGGGCCGCGAGTGATTCGGCTCGCGCATCGAGGCGGGCGTGCAACTCCGCCATCCATTCGGCGGTGAGCGGTGTGTGCGAGCGCATCATGAAGCCACTCTTGCAGAACATGCTGCGGAACCGGTGCACGATGTCCAGACCGAGCCTTCCGGGCACCTTCGCCACCCAGGCTGCACTGAACGACGAGTACGACATCGCCCAGGCGTCCGGATCGGCCAGCATGCGGTCGTACGACGGCCGCCAGGAGTGCAGAGGCCGCTTGACGTCGATGTACGCGCCACCGTGGTGATGCATCAGGTAAGCGCGCAGATAGTCCGATCGATGGATCAACGAGAGATGCTCGTAGGCGGGGTGGAGCGGATACCCCTCGACCACCCACTCGGACAAGTTCGCCTTGGAGACAAGCACGACCGGCAGGCCGATCTTGGAGCGCATCATTTCTAGGTTGTTCTGCCGTACCTCCGGCAAGGGATTATCGCCGAGCCAGTGAGTGAACACCACCGCCGGAAACTCACTCGTCTCGGTCGGAGTGATCGAGCGATCGAGGAAGGTACCTCGATACCTTTCGGGCCGATAGTCGAACGGCGTGTCTGGCGCGAGGTCGAAGAACGCCCGGGTCACGACGTCGTCTCGAACCCGACGCCGCAGAACCTTCCACCGCTTACGTCCGACGAACGCCACGTGTTTGACCTGCTTCGCCGGGGCCAAGAGAAGGGCCACAGGATTCACCGACGACGGAGCAGGTCGAAGGTCGCGGAAGTCCCAGGCGCCTCGCAGTCGGCCCCAGGACCAGCCGAGCCCGACCCGCCATTGATCTGTTTCGTGACCCTTCAGAGCGGCAGGCAACTCGCTCAGGTGCTCCAGCAGAGTGCGCACCTGCCTCCTGAGGGTGAACGGAGGCATGCCGGGTCGCTGGTAGTGGGCCTGCAATTGGGCATTCGAGTAGCCGAATTGGTAGCGCTGTTTGACCATTCCGCCTACGGAACCCCGCAACCGGTAGTGAAGGACGGCTTGGGCGGCCAATCCGACACTGAATCCGGCTTCCTGGGCTCGCCAGCACCAGTCGACCTCCTCGTGGCCCCGGTATTCGGGATCGAACCCGCCGATCGTGTCGAACACGGTCTTGCGGAAGCCGATGTTCCCGCCGAATGCGTAAGGGAGGTAGCGCAGTGTGGTCGGCAGCCTGGTGGGATCGAACTGCTCGATAGAGCGGTTCGCTCGCTCCGGCGTCAACGACGCGGTCTCCAGCGGGCCGCCGGCAATGTCGTACTCGGCCAACGCCTCGGTCATCGCCGCCAACCAACCGTCGCCGACGATGTCGTCGGAATCACAGATCAAGACGAGCGGTGCAGAGGCTGCCGAGATGCCCACGTTGCGTGCGTAGGAGACCCCTGGTTTCTCCGACGAATCCACGATCACGAGCTCGCGGAAATGGGATGCGAAGCGGCGCGCGACGTCGCGTGTGTCGTCGGTCGAGCCGTTGTCGGAGATCACGACCTCGATCCGCTCCGCTTCAGGCTGGGCGCCCAACGCGCCCAACTGCTCGCCTATGTCCTTGGCGCCGTTCCGGACTGGAATGACAACGGAACAGAGGAGGAGTTCCGCGCGCCCGGCCGTGCCGTCCACTGTCGCGTCGTCAGTCATCGGCGATCAACTCCTGCTCAGCCTCGGTGACTGAGTCATTCTCGTCATCAAGATCGTCCAGGGTGACCTTCGTCTCCAAGTTGCCCAGGCGGACGAGTCGGTCGAACCTTTCGCTCATCCTCCGTACCTCGTCGAACGTCCCCAAAGCGGTGATCCGACCATGCTCAAGGTAGGCGACGAGATCGCATTGGCGCACGGTCGAGAGTCGGTGCGCGACGATCACCACCGTGATGTCGCCACGTAGTTCGTGGATCGTGCGGGTGATGTGGTGTTCGGTCTCGTTGTCGAGTGAGGAGGTCGCCTCGTCGAGGACCAGCAGTGCTGGATTGCGATACAGAGCCCGAGCAATCCCGATCCGCTGACGCTGACCACCTGACAGCCGTGTGCCGTGGTCGCCCAGTTGGGTGTACAAGCCGTCGGGCATCTCGGCGACCATGTCGGTCAGCTCGGCTTGAGCGAGGGCGGCACGGACCCGGTCGTCGTCGATCTCGTCGTCCCGTTGGTCGAACGCGACGTTGGTGCGGATGTCTGCGTCGAAGTGGTAGACCTCCTGCGGAACCATGGCCAGGCTCGCTTGCCATTCATGCATGCAGGTCTGGATGTCGACGCCGTCGACCGTGATCCGGCCCGAACCGGGGGCGTGGAGACCGAGGAGCAGGTCGACCAAGGTAGTCTTCCCGGCGCCCGACCCGCCGACGAAGGCGATCGAACTTCCCTTGGGGATCGTCAGATCCACGCCGTCGATCACGTCGGCGGGGCTGGTGGGGTAACGGAAGTGCACGTCGTGCATGACGACGTCGCGGGTCAGCGGCAGGCGCGGCGCGCCTTCGGGACGTTCCTCGGGGGGATTGGCTGCCCACTCTCGTTCCGCATCCCTGAGATCCGCCAAGACCAATGCGAGCGCTGGCGCTCCTGCTCGGACCATGTTGAACGACGCCAAGCCCCGCACGAAACTGGGCAGCATCCTCACTCCCACGACCATGATCATGGCCAGGCTGGCGAGCGCGGTGTCCTGCTGCGAGGTGACGACCGTGACGACGACGGCCAACGCGATCCCGATGACGAACAGGATCTCCAGGATGTACTTGGGAGCTTCGGTCAGGTAGGCCGTCAGTCGCCCGGCGCTGACGCCCTTGGCACGAGCCTTGCCGTAGTCGTCGACGAAGTGCGACCACGCTTGGCGGAGCTTGATCTCCTTGATTCCGAACAGAGCCCTCATCGAGGAGTGGTACGTCTCAACCGCGGCTTCGAGACCGCTTTCGCTGGCCGCCAGCATCCGCGGCCTCACCACTCGCTGCATGACCACGGTCGCCAGGCCGAAATAGCCGAGGATGATCAGCGTCGGAATTGGCATGGTGAACAGCAAGAGGACCAACATCAACACGATGCTGAAGCCCTCGGTGGCGGCAGAGAGAATCCCGCCCACGATCATGGAGTAGACCTGGGCCACCGCATCCGACATGGTGCGCAAGAACTCGGATGGCGTGCGCCGCAGGTGTAGCGAATACGGCGCAGTCAGGTAGTAGCGCATCAGTTTGACCGACGTCGCCACGTTCTGGAATGCCAG
>JBDHZQ010000061.1:0-15706 GCA_039811945.1 Propionibacteriaceae bacterium | reverse complement strand
GCTCGACGGTCTTCAGATCCGTGCCGACGATCGCCAAGTTCTCGACCGGGAACTGTTCGTCGGAGAGGAAGTCGACGGCGGTCGCGGCCTCGGCGTAGGTGTCGTAGACCGCCACGTGCTGCGGATACTCCAGGGTGAAGAGTGAACCCGTTCTCGGGTGTACCGGCTGCTGGGACATGTGAACCTCCTGATCGGGCAACGGCCCGGGCAAGCCCCCGTATTCCAGGCCGGGCCTGCGCGGCAGCTACAGCCGTCCGGCCTTGGCGAGAATGCTGCGGGCCAACTTCACGCCCGCTTCGTCGACCATCTCCTCGTCGACGACGATCGCGCCCACCGCGCCACCGGCCTGGCTGGTCGCCACCTCGTAACGGGCCAAGATCTTCTCAGCCCGCTCGACGGCGCGGATCGACGGTGTGAAGACCTCGGTGCCGATCGACACCTGGTCGGGGTGCAGCACCCACTTTCCGTCGTACCCCAAGGCCGCCGACGACGTCGCCGCCTCCCGGAAACCGACCAGGTCGCGGATCGCCGCGTACGGGCCGTCGATCGCCGCCAGATCGTTGGCTCGGGCAGCCAGCAGGATCGACATGAGCACGTGGTGGAACGCGTCAGCCGGATAGTGCTCCGGCTGGGAACCGACGTTGAGCGACACCATCCCCAGCGACGCCATGAAGTCGGCCGGGCCGAAGACGAGCGACTCCAGCCGCGGCGACGACGCCGCGATGGCCTGGACTGCCGACACGCCCGACGCATCCTCGATCTGCACTTCGATGCCGATCTGTCCCTTCGGCAGGCCGTTGAGCCGCTCGACCTGACCCAGCAGCAGGTCGAGGGCGACGACGTGCTCGGGGCAGGTCACCTTCGGCAGGACCACGGCGTCGACGTACCTCCCGGCCCCGCCGACGACCTCGATCACGTCGGCAGCCGTCCAGGGGGTCGTCCAATCGTTGACCCGGACCGTGACCAGCCCAGCCCGCCACCCTTCTCCCGACGTCAGGGCGCCCACGATGCGCTGACGCGACTCGGCTTTCACCGACGGTGCGACGGCGTCTTCCAGATCGAGGAACACGGCATCCACGGCCAGGCCCCTGGATTTGGCGATGAAGCGGTCGCTGGAACCCGGGACGGCGAGGATGGTTCGGCGCGGTTTCTGTGTGCTCACACCCGCGACTCTACGGCTACCCTTGCTGTCCGTGGCCGGGACGACGATGTACATTTCGAGGCTTCGTGGCCTTCCGGTCATCGACGTGGACGGCGAGACGATCGGCAAGCTCCACGACATCGTGATCCAGGTACGGGGCCAGGGCCGCCCCCCGCGCGTCAAAGGCCTGGTGACCGAACTCTTCGCGCGGCGTCGCACGTACCTGCCGATGGAGCGGGTCTATTCCATCGATGCCGTCCAGATCGTGGTCTCCGGCGTGGTCAATACCCGGCGCTTCCACCGCCGGGAAGGCGAGACGTTGGTCGTCGAGGATCTGTTCGGTCGTCGGGTCGTGAGGCGTGGGGGTACGGCAGCGACGACGGTCTTCGACGTGGCCATGCATGCCGGCCGGGCGGGCGACTGGGAAGTGTCGAAGGCTGCCCTCCGCGACATCCCGAAGGGTCTGCAACTGCCCAGCCGGATGCAGGTGACGGTGGTCCCGTGGCAGGACGTGCCCGATTTCACCTTGTCGGGGGCCGATTCCGGCGATGCGCAAATCGCCGAGATGTTCGACATGAAGCCGGCCGACGTCGCCCGGGAACTGCACGACATGACACCGGACCGCAGGGCCGAGGTCGCCCACGCGCTCGATGACCGGCAACTCGCCGACGCGATCGAGGAACTTCCCGAAGACGAGCAGGTCGACTTGATCACGCTGCTCGACCCGGAACGGGCCGCCGACGTGCTCGAAGAGATGGACCCCGACGACGCGGCCGATCTCATCTCAGAACTGCCCGACGACGTGGCCGAGACGCTGTTGGAACGGATGCGTCCTGAGGACGCGCAGGACGTGCGGGATCTGCTCGCCTACGACGACGACACCGCGGGCGGCATGATGACGCCCGAGCCGATCATCGTCGCGCCCGACGCGACCGTCGCCGACGCCCTCGCCATGGCGCGGTTGGAGGACATTCCGCCGGCCTTGGCCGGCATGGTGTTTGTCTGCCGCCCACCGCTGGAGGCACCGACGGGCAAGTTCTTGGGTGGCGTCCACCTGCAGAAACTCCTGCGCGAACCACCGTCGACCCTGGTGAGTCACCACATCGACAAGGAGTTGCGGCCGTTGCTGCCCACGGCCGACCTGGCCACCGTCAGTCGCTACTTTGCGACGTACGACGTGGTCGTCGTCCCCGTCATCGACGCCGAACGTCACCTGTTAGGCGCGGTGACCGTCGACGACGTGCTCGATCACATGCTGCCCGAGGATTGGCGCGGCATCCAGATGGAGGGCGTCGTCGCGCCGACTGAGGAACGTCGTGGCTAGGCCGCGCAAGAGGATCAACGCCGACCGGCTGAGCAGCCCCGGTCCGATCAAGCACACCTGGGTACCGCACCTGCGGATGGACTCGGAGACGTTCGGCACGTTCGCCGAGAAGTTCGCGCGGTTCATGGGTACGGCGGGGTTCCTGATCTGGATGTCGATTTTCATCACGGTCTGGATCGTGCTCAACGTGGTGTTGCCGGAGGCCAAACGGCCCGACACGTACCCGTTCATCTTCCTGACGCTGCTCTTGAGCCTGCAGGCGTCGTACGCAGCCCCGCTGATCCTGCTCGCCCAGAACCGGCAGGAGGCCCGAGACAGGATCACGGCCGACGAGGATCGCAAGACGGCGTCGCAGTCACGGGCCGACATGGCGTTCCTCGCCCGCGAGATCGCCGCGCTGCGCATGCGGGTGGGCGACCTGGCCACGCGTGATTTCGTACGTTCAGAGCTGCGCGACCTGCTCGAGGAACTCGACCAGCGTGACGTCGAGGCTGTCGCCGAAGACGACGCGGACGACGAGGGCGTGGTCGGTCGGCTTAGGTAACCTGGCGCTCATGTCCGACGAGCACCACCTGCTGCCCAAGATCCGTGCCGCCCTGCACACGGTCGACGATCCCGAGATTCATCGGCCGATCACCGACCTCGGCATGGTCGACACGATCAGCGTTGACGACGACTCGCGGGTCACTGTCAGGATCCTGTTGACCACCGGCGGCTGCCCCCTGCGCGACCGGTTGCGCAACGACGTCACCGCTGCCGTGATGGGCGTCGACGGAGTCTCGGCCGTCCGCGTCGACATGGGTGTCATGGACGAGGAGCAGCGGTCGGCGCTGCGCACGATGCTGCGCGGCGGGGTTCCCGAACGCGACATCACGTTCGCCCGAGCGACCAGCCGTACCCGCGTGATCGCCGTCGCCTCCGGCAAGGGTGGCGTGGGCAAGTCCAGCGTGACCGTCAATCTGGCGCTGGCGCTCGCGGCCCAGGGACTATCGGTCGGTTTGCTGGACGCCGACGTGTACGGCCACTCCATCCCCGACATGCTGGGGCTCGACGAAGACGAGGGCCCGACCGCCCTCGAGGACGTGAACATGTTGCTGCCGGTCGAGGTGTACGGCATCAAGGTGATCAGCGTCGGCATGATGAAGCCGAGCCGAGACCAGGTCGTAGCCTGGCGCGGACCCATCCTCGACCGCGCGCTCACGCAGTTGCTGGCCGACGTCTACTGGGGTGATCTCGACTACCTGTTGCTCGATCTCCCCCCCGGCACGGGCGATATCCAGATCTCCCTGGGCCAGAAGCTGCCCAACGCCGAGGTGATCGTGGTCACGACGCCGCAGCAGGCAGCCGCCGAGGTGTCGGAGCGAGCGGGCACGATGGCCGGAATCATGAAGCAGAAGGTGATCGGCGTCGTGGAGAACATGGCCTACCTGGACGTCACCTGTCCCCACTGTGACCAGCCGCATCGCGTCGACCTGTTCGGCAGCGGAGGCGGCCAGAAGGTCGCGGCCGGGCTGACCGGCCGGTTGGGGTACGACGTCCCCCTGCTCGCTGAGATCCCGTTGGAGCCTGACTTCCGAGCCGCCGGCGACGCCGGCACACCGCTGGTCATGGTCGACGCGACTCGCCCGAGCGCGGCAGCGATCGCCGGGCTCGCACAGCGACTCTCGACCACCAAGAAGAGCCTGGTCGGCATGCAACTGGGCCTGTCCCCCGTCGGCTGAATCCTTGGGAAGCGCTGACGTCAGCCCAGGCCAACCTGCGGGTGGAGCCGTACCCTTCGCGTCGCGACGCTCATCAGCCGCCGTGGCACCCATCTCACATCGTCGGCCAGGTCGTGGCACAGTGGCGCCCGTGACCGTTGTCTGGGAGGTACCACTGGTCGACCCGACCCACTTGGTCCTGCGGGGCCGTACCTTCGACGCGGCCCACCCCGCCGTGATGGGCATCGTGAACCGGAATACCGACTCGTTCTATCCGGCCGCGAGGTTCGGCGCTCTCGAACCGGCCCTCAAGGCGATCGGACGACTCCTCGACGAGGGCGCGGACATCATCGACGTCGGCGGAGTCCGTGCCGGTCAAGAGGGCGACTGGGTCGACGCCGCCGAGGAGATCGACCGCGTCGGGCCCCTGCTGCGGGCCGCGCGTGCGTCGTACCCGAATGCCATCCTCAGCCTCGACACCTGGCGAGCCGAAGTCGCCCAGGCGTGTTCGCCGTACGGCATTGACCTCGTCAACGACACCTGGCAGGGGGCAGATCCCGAGCTCGTGCACACCGCCGCCTCGATCGGAGCCGGGTACGTGATCTCCCACACCGGCGGAGCACCGCCCAGAACCGACCCGCACGACGTGACGTACGGAGACGATCCCGACGACGTCGTCGCCGACGTCCTCACGGTGTTGTCGGTCGGCGCCGCGCGCGCGGTTGCCGCGGGCGTTCCGGCGGAGCGGGTGCTCGTCGACCCGACCCTCGACTTCGGCAAGACCACGGCCCATTCGCTGAGGGTCCTGCGCGCGACTGCCCAGGTCGCCTCCCTGGGTTTCCCCGTGCTCCAGGCCTTGTCGCGCAAGGATTTCGTCGGAGAAACGCTCGACCTGCCGATCGACGACCGGCTCGAAGGCACGTTGGCGGCGACCGCGGTGGCGGGCTGGTTGGGTACGGTCGCGTTTCGGGCCCACGACGTACGGGCGACCCGTCGCGTCGTCGACATGGTCGCCTCGATCCGGGGATCGAGACCTCCGAAGGTCGCCCTGCGCGGTGTGCCCGGGAGCGGCCGGTGACCCCGCCGGTGGGGCGGCAGACCCGACGGCTCGTGGACACCGTGACCGATCTGTTGTCCAGGCTCGACGCGGCGGTCGCTGCGTACGACAAGGCCCGCGACCAGGTCGTCCACCAGTTCGGGATCGTGCGGGACGCGCTGGTGACGCGCGAACTCCGGAGGCTGCCGTTGGACGACCTGAGGCAGGCCAGCGAGCAAAGACTGCTGCTGTCGCCGCTGACTGCGGCTGGGTACGACCGCGTCGGAGACATCCTGGGCATGTCGACCGACGACCTGAACCGCATCCCGGGCGTGGGCGATGCCAGCGCCCGGACGATCCGAGGTGCCCTCGACGGCTTCGTTCGCGCCGCGACCGCGGACGTCCGCTTCAGGATCAAGCTGGACCCAACCGATGCCGCCAGCACGAGACTCCTCCAGTCCTTGCGCACGTACCGGCAACTTCTGCGCGTTCGCGACCCCCTCCAGCAGGAAGCGCGTCGTCTGCGGACCGGTCTCCCGCGGGCACTCGCCGATGCGTTGCCGGCCACCTCCCGACTGCGCTGGTGGTTCGCCGGTGACGCCGCGAAAGCCCAAGCCGCCCAGGCGACCGCATGGCTCGACGACGTGCTTCGATCCACCTCGGTGTTCGACCAGCTTGGCCAGGCGGAGCGGGCCGTCGCCGGCGAGGGAGGCGATGTCTGGCCTGAATTCGAGGCAGCCGCATCCGACTGGTACGCCTGGTTGAGCGAGGTGGTGCCTCTGGGCAGCGAGGGCGCTGCCCGTGGCTTCCTCTCCGACGATCTCGTGGCCCGCGTCGAGGCCGTGGAGTTGGACGACCGGCTGCGGACCGTGACGCTGCGCGGGTACCAGGTGTTCGGCGCCCAGTTCGCCATCGCCCAGGAGCGGGTGATCCTGGGCGACGAGATGGGTCTGGGCAAGACGATCCAGGCCCTCGCCGTACTCGCCCACCTCACCTCACAGGCGTTCCCCGGGCCACGTCCGCCGTACCTCGTCGTCTGCCCGGCGACCCTGATGAGCAATTGGGAGCGCGAGACCCGTGCCCGGACCCAGCTCGATGCCGTGGTGATCCACGGCGCGGACCGCCAGGACGAGGTCACTGCGTGGCTGCGTGGAGGAGACGTGGGGATTACCACGTACGAGACGCTGCGGAGGCTCGAACTCCCCCACGACCTCGCGCTTGGGGCGCTCGTGGTCGACGAGGCCCACTACGTGAAGAATGCCGCCACCCTCCGGGCCAAGACGGTGACGGCTTTGGTACGGCGGACGCAGCGGGTTCTGTTCCTCACCGGGACACCGATGGAGAACCGGGTCGAGGAGTTCGAAGTACTGGCCGGGCTACTGCGGCCGGGGCTGATCGCGCCGGGGACGAGCCGCGGATTGGGAGCCACCGGGTTCCGCAAGGCCGTCGCGCCGGTCTATCTGCGTCGCCGTACCGAAGATGTCCTCGTCGAACTGCCCGACCGCGAGGAGATCGACGAATGGGTGGACTTCACGAGACAGGATCGGTTGGCCTACGTCGCCGCCGTGCACGACGGCAACTTCATGGCGATGCGCAGGGCCGGCTTCCAGACCTTCGACCCGCAGACGTGCGGAAAGGCCGATCGGCTCACGGAACTCGTAGAGGAAGCGGCGGCCAACGAGCGGAAAGTGGTGGTGTTCTCGTTCTTCCGCGAGGTCGTCGACGGCCTGAGCGGCCGGTTGTCGACAGCTCGCGGGATCCCACCCGTGTTCGGGCCGATTTCCGGCGCGGTCGGCGTCTCCCGCCGCACCGAGGTGTTGGACGCGTTCACCGCGTGTCGAGGACCGGCCGTGCTGGTGGCCCAGATCCAGGCCGGCGGCATCGGGTTGAACATCCAGGCGGCGTCGGTGGTGATCTTCTGCGAACCTCAGCTCACCCCGACCGTCGAGGAACAAGCCATCGCCCGGGTGCACCGGATGGGGCAGGTACGGTCGGTGCAAGTACATCGCCTGCTGAACCCAGACACCGTCGAGGAACGCATCCGATGGTTGAATCAGGGCAAATCCCGTGAGTTCGACCTGTTCGCCGCCCGCAGCTACGTAGCCGAAGCGACCGAGTCGGCCGTGGACGTGACCTACGAAGCCCTCGCCACCCGACTCGTGCGCGAAGAACGCGAACGCTTGGCGCTCGAACCAGCGACCTGACCCGGTCGGGCGAGGGTACGGTGTCGGCCGTGAACCACCCTGCCGTCGACGAAGACTCTCTCGAACCCCAGGACCTGATCAGGCGATCACATCTGATCGTGAAGGGCGGGCAGATGATGCTCGCCGCGGGTACGAGTTCGCTGCGGGTCCGAGAGCTCATGCAGGCATTGGCGCGGTCTCTGGGGATGGACGCACTGCACGCGACGATCACCTACACCGACCTGGTCGTGACCGTGAACCGACGCGGCACGTTCCGCACCCAGGTAGGCGAGGCTCGCCGCCACGGCGTGAACGCCCACCGGATCGCCCAGCTGCAACAGCTGACCCGACGACTGAGTCGGGGCGAGGAGGTCGACATCGAGCGGACACTGCGCCGGATCGAGCACACCGCGCCCCTGCACCGTCCGTGGTTGCTCGTCGTGCTCGTCGCCCTCGCCTGCGCTTCGGTGACGGTGCTGGGCCACGGTTCTTGGCGCGAGATCCTCGCGGTGATCCCGGCCAGTGCGCTGGCGTACGCACTGCACCGCTCGCTGGTGCGGGCGCAGATCAACTTTCTGGCGGTCGTCGTCACGTCAGCCACGACGGCCTCGGCGCTCTACCTCGGATTCGCGGCCTTGGTGGCGGCAGCTCTCGGCACCGGCCCCAGCGACCGGCTCACCGTCGGACTGGTTTGTTCGCTCATCTTCCTCGTGCCCGGATTCCCCCTGGTCACCGCTGGATTGGATCTCACCCGACTCGACCTCCAGGCGGGAGTGCCACGCTTGGCGTACGCGCTCATGGTTCTGCTCGCGATGGCGATCGGATTGTGGCTGGTCGCCGCTCTGGCCGGTATCAAACCGACCGACGTCGGCCCCCTTTCGTGGTCGCCACCGCTGCTGTGGACCGTCTCCGTCGTCGCCAGCTTCACCGCCGTGTTCGCCTGGGCGATGATGTTCAACTCCCCCACGGCTGCGGCCGTGGCGTCGGGCGTCATCGCCGCGATCGGCAACGTGCCTCGCCTCCTCATGCTCGAGCGGGGCGTGAGCAACCACGTCGCCACCTTCGTCTCGTGCGTGCTGATCGGCTTGTTGTGTGCCGGGGCCGGGCGCCTATTGGACCTGGAGAAGATCATCATGACCGTCCCGACGTTGCTCGTGTCCATTCCCGGCGCGGCAGCGCTGAGGACTCTGCTCTACTTCGACTCGGCCGACATCGTCAGGGCGATGGCGAACGGCGTCGAGACCGCACTCGGCGTCATCGCGATGGTCGGGGGTCTGTCGGTCGCCCGGATGGTCACCGACCCCGAATGGGCGTTCACCAGGCCCGATCCGCCTCGTCTGCGGCTCAGACTCGGCCGCTAGGTGGCCTCGCTGTCGTACGGCACCCTCACCAGTGCGGGTACGGCCGTGTCCCGCATCGAGTCCGCCAGCCCGGCGCTGGCGCCGGCCAGCGTCTCACTTGATTCGTCGAGGACTTGCTTGGTCTCGGCGATCGCATCCCGTACAGCCGCGACTTCGCCGGCGTCGAGCAGATGCCGTTGCACGAACGTCTTCGGGTTGAGGTCGCTCAGTTTGATGTCGTCCCACTCCGGACCAAGTTCAGCTCGCAACTGCCCCTTGGCGTCGTTGGCGATCCCGTTGAGATAGCGGAAGATCCGCCCAGCCTTCCGGGCGATGCCGGGCAGCTTCTCCGGCCCGAACATGACGACGGCCAGGATGACCAGCATGACGATCTCCGGCGCGCCCAAGTCCACGCTCGGAAGGATAGTCGCCGTCGCCGGCGGGTTTCCCCGGCACCACAGAACGAGGGATCGTCGCAGGTCAGGCAGGTGACAGCGGTCTACAAACCGGCTGAGTCGAGCAGCGCCACGAAGGTCGCCGTTTGCTCGGGCGTCGCGTCGAGGAGCGGCGCCCGGACTGGCCCGGCCCAGTGACCGCGCGCGTTCAGCCCGGCCTTGACCAGCATCGCGCCCTGCGTGGCGAAGACCCCCGTGTAGACGCCGAGCAGACGCTGGTATCCGGCGAGCGCCTTCGACTGCCTCCCAGCCACCCAGTCGGCGACCAGCTCTGCCGTACCCGCACCCGTGAAATGGGTCGACGTGCCGACCACGCCGCAGCCGCCGATCGACAGGATGGGCAGCACCAGCGCGTCGTCTCCGGCGTAGTAATCCAGGTTCGTGTTCGCGATGACGACGGCGGACGCGCCCAGTTGACCCTTCGCGTCCTTGACCGCCACGATCCGCGGATGTTCTGCGACCTTGAGCAGGGTCTCGGTCTCGATCGGCACGCCGGCCCGGTGAGGAATGTCGTACAGCATCACCGGCAGGTCCGTGCTGTCGGCCACGGCGACGAAGTGGGCCGCGATGGCGTCCTGCGGCGGGCGGGAGTAGTACGGCGTCACCACGAGCAGCGCGTGGGCCCCGGCATCGACCGCATCGCGAGCCAGGTGCACGGTATGCGCGGTGTCGTTGGTGCCGACCCCGGCCACGATCTGGGCTCGGTCCCCGACCGCCGCGACGACGGCCTGTAGGAGTTGCTTTTTCTCGGCATCGGTGGTGGTGGGGGCTTCACCGGTCGTGCCGTTGACGACCAGAGCATCGTTGCGCTGCTCGTCGACCAGGTACGTCGCCAGCGCCTCCGCAGCGCCCAGGTCGAGTGACCCGTCGGGTGCGAACGGAGTCACCATGGCCGTCAGGACTCGCCCGAACACGCCCATGCGTCAGCTCTCCTGAACGACGACCAGGGGGTCGCCGTCGCTGACCACGTCGCCCGGGCCGACCACGACTTCGGTCACGGTTCCGGCCACCTCGGCGAGAACGGGGATCTCCATCTTCATGGATTCGAGCAGCACGACCGGATCGGTCGGTCCGACCTTCTGCCCCACCGCTACTTCGACGGACAACACGCTGGCGACGATCTCCGCGTTCACGACGTGACTCATGGCGGTCATCGTAGTGGCGGGTGCCCGCGCCGATGCCACCCGTTTCGCGGCTGGGTACCGGTAAGGTGACGCCCGTGAGTCCATCAGCCGCCACGCCTGGCAAGCATGCACCGAAGCCCGCCGCCTGGGCGTACACCGAGGACTACGTGCCCGATACCGACATCGGCCAGGCCGCACGGCATGCCGCCGCCGACCTCGGGTTGATCTCGCCGAGCCGTGGGGCCGCGCAACTGCTGACCTTCCTGACCAAGGTCGTGCACGCCAAGGCCGTGGTCGAGATCGGGACCGGCGCCGGGGTCGCCTCGTTGGCCTTGCTGGCGGGGATGGCACCCGAAGGCATCCTGACCACGATCGACCCCGAGGCGGAGTACCAGAACACCGCTCGGAGTCTCGTGGCCAAGACTGGCGTCCGCCCGCAACGGCTGCGCACGATCGCGGGTTCGCCGCTCACGGTGCTGCCCAAGCTGAGCGACGGGGCATACGACCTCGTGCTCATCGACGGCGAGCCGGTCGAATCACACGAATACCTCGAACAGGCGCTCCGCCTCCTGCGGCACGGCGGAGTGCTCGTGCTGCACCACGCCATGATGGGCGGCAAGGTCGCCGATCCGACCAACTCCTCAGACGAAGCACTGATCATCCGCGAAGTGTTGGCCGCGGTCGCCGAGATCGAGGAGCTGACCCCGATCCTGCTGCCGGTCGGCGACGGCATCCTGGCCGCCGTCAAAGCCTGACTCCCACTCATCGGGCCGACCCGCAACCGCCCTGATACGTCTGTGGGGCGGACACCGTCTCCGGTGCCCGCCCCACAGTGTGAGTTCGCTGATCAGTCCTGAGGAACCTTCGTGTTCTTCGACAGGGTGACGACGCCGTTGTCGGAGACGCTGAAGCCCCGAGCCAGGTCGTGGTCACGGTTGACGCCGATCTCGACGCCGTCGGGAATCACGCAGTTCTTGTCGAGGATCGCGCGGCGCACGACGGCGTTGCGGCCGATCCGGCAGCCGGAGAAGACCACCGACCCTTCGACCTTGGCCCACTTCTCGACCACCACGTTGGGGCTGAGCACCGACCGGTCGACGTCGCCGCCGGAGATGATGCAGCCGGCGCTGACGATCGAATCCTCGGCGTTGCCCCGGAGCGTGAACTTCGCACCGGGGGACTGCGCCTGCTGGGTCCAGATCGGCCACTTGCGGTTGTAGAGGTTGAACTCAGGGTCGACACTCACGAGATCCATGTGGGCCTCGTGGTAGGCGTCGATCGTGCCTACGTCGCGCCAGTAGTTCTTGTCCTTCTCTGTGGAGCCGGGTACGTCGTTCTTGGTGAAGTCGTACACCTGCGCCTGGCCCTGCCCGACGAAGAACGGGACGATGTTGCCGCCCATGTCGTGCTTGCTGCCCTCTTCGGCCGCGTCGTCGTGGAGCGCATCCACGAAAGCCTTGGTCGAGAAGATGTAGTTGCCCATCGAAGCGAAGGACTCGTCGGGAGAATCGGGCAGTCCGGGCGGATCGGCCGGCTTCTCGAGGAACTGGTTGATCTTGTTGTCCGCACCGGCGTCGATGATGCCGAACGCGCTGGCGTCCTTCTTCGGCACCCGGATCCCGGCGATGGTCGCGGCCAACCCGGAGTCGATGTGGGCTTCGAGCATCTGCTCGACGTCCATCCGGTAGATGTTGTCAGCACCGAACACGACGATGTAGTCGGGCTGATCGTCGTCGATGAGGTTCATCGACTGGTAGATCGCGTCGGCACTGCCCATGAACCACTGCTTGCCGGTGCGCTGCTGGGCAGGCACGGAGGTCACATAGTTGTTCAACAGCGTCGACATGCGCCACGTCTGGGAGATGTGACGGTCGAGCGAGTGGGACTTGTACTGAGTGAGAACGGCGATCCGGTGAAGATCGGAGTTCACCAGGTTGGACAGGACGAAGTCGATGAGGCGATACGTGCCGCCGAAGGGAACGGCAGGTTTCGCCCGATCGGCCGTCAGGGGCATGAGGCGCTTTCCCTCGCCGCCCGCGAGGACGAGCGAGAGCGCATTCGGTCGGGTCACCATGGCTTCGACCCTAGTGACGCAACGGAAGCCCCGAGCGGATACTGCCAAGTGTTTCCCCATAGGACAGGTCTACGCCGCATCCGGCGCGGGGCACCAGGTCGGGTGCGAATTCCGTCGGCAGGGGTGGCCCGCCTAGCCTGCCTCTGTGACGTACCCGCACCCGACGGCCGGACCCATGTCGTCGACGTACCGGGTCGTGACGATCGCCTTGCTCGTGCTGACGACCATGATCGCGTTCGAGGGGATGGCCATCACCACGGTCATGCCGATGGCCGCCGAAGAGCTGAGGGCGGTGTCGTCGTACGGCCTTGCCTTCAGCGCGATGATGACCGCGATGCTGCTGGGCATCGTCGTGGCCGGGGCCTGGGGTGACCGGGCCGGGCCGCTGCCGGTGCTCTACGCGGGTCAGATCCTGTTCGGGCTGGGCTGCGCCGTGTGCGCGGTCGCGGCCACGATGCCGGTTCTCCTCGCGGGCCGGGTGGTCACCGGCATGGGTGGTGGCTTGGCGATGGTCGCCGAGTTCCTGGCGATCGGGCGGATCTATCCCCTCGCCGTACGGCCGAAGGTCTTCGCCTGGCTGTCTGCCGCGTGGGTATTGCCGTCGGTCCTCGGCGCACCCCTGGCCGGGTGGCTCGCCCACGTCTTCTCGTGGCGAGCTGTGTTCTGGGCGGCCGTAGCCCCGGCCGTCGTGTCGTTGGCCCTGATCGTGGTCCGACGAGCCCATTTCCGCACCGTCGCCGAGGTCAGCGGGGTCACCGAACGCGCCGAGCACATCCGAGCACTGCGCCTCGGCAGCGTTGTCGCGCTCGGCAGTGGCGCGGTTCAGTACGCGATCCACGAAGTTCCGCCACTGCTCTCCTGGCCGATGGCGATCGCCGGGTTGGGCCTGGTCGGCCTGGGCGTCGCCGTACCCCGTCTGCTGCCCGCCGGCACCATGGTCGCGGGTCCAGGGGTGCCTGCTGTGATCGCCTCGCGGGCCCTATTCAACGGCGCGTTCATGGGTACGGTCACGTTCATTCCGCTCGGACTCGTGCTGGAGTACGGCTTGTCGGCCAGTGCCGCCGGGGCCGTGATCTCGGTGGGCGCGATCGGCTGGAGCGTGGGGTCCTGGATCCAAGGACGGCTCGGTGCGATCGACGTCGAGCGCCGCAAGGGCCTGGTCGTGTGGGGCGCGGTCGTGCTGATGATCGGGGCCACGATCCTGGCTGGACTGTGGGCCGTACGCGCGCCCGCCTGGTCGATGGGCGTGGTCCTCGTCCCCATGGGGCTGGCGATGGGCATGGGGTCGACGTCGCTGTCGGTGCTGGTGCTGGAACTCTCCCTGGCCGCTGAACACGCGAATGCGTCGTCGGCTCTCCAATTGGCCGACGTACTGGGAACCGTGGTCTCGGTCGGCGCCGCAACCGCGGCCTATGCCGTATGGCACCGCGCCGGCAGCGTCTCCGACTACGTGTGGATCTTCGCCGGCTTCGCTGCCCTGGCTGCGATCGGCATCCTCGCGGGCCGGCGTTGCGCACCGACGGGACCGGACGATCAGTCCCGTGGCGGGATGTTGCAAGTCTCTGCATCCCCCCCGGACCCGGTAGACCCGTGACAGAGTTCGGGCATGTCGCTTCGTGTCTCCATCCTCACTCGTGAGTACCCACCGTTCATCTATGGCGGCGCCGGCGTGCACGTCGGCCAGCTCGTGCCTCAGCTGCGCAAGTTCTGCGAATCCGTCGACGTCCAGGCCATGGGCGATCCGCGTGACGGCGCCACCTCGCACCCCGAGACGTACCCGGCTGGCGCCAACGCCGCCATCCGTACCCTCGGCGCCGATGTGGCCATGGCCGCGGCCATCCCCGAGGTGGACGTCATCCACGCCCACACGTGGTACACCCAGTTCGCCGGCATCGTCGGTGGCCTCTACCAGGATGCCGCTACGGTCGTCACGGCCCACTCGCTGGAGCCGGACCGGCCCTGGAAGGCCGAGCAGTTGGGCGGCGGCTACCGCGTCAGCTCGTGGATCGAGAAGACGGCGTACGCCGAAGCCGACGCGGTGATCGCGGTCTCGGAGGCCATGATCACGAACATCCAGAACGCCTACCCCTTCGTGGGCCGCGACAAGATCTACGTGGTCAAGAACGGCATCGATCCTGAAGAGTTCAAGCCCGATCACAACACCGACGTGATGGAGTCCCTGGGCGTCGACCTGACCAAGCCGATCGTCGTGTTCGTCGGCCGGATCACGCGCCAGAAGGGCATGATCCACCTGGTTCGCGCGGCCCAGCAGTTCGATCCCGACACCCAGCTGTTGCTGCTCGCCGGCGCGCCCGACACGCCCGAGATCGCGGCTGAGTTCCACGAGGCGTTCGGCAAGCTGCAGGCTTCCCGCGGCGGCGTGACCTGGGTGCAGGAGATGCTCCCCCGGGCTTCGGTACGGCAGGTGCTCACCCACGCGACGGTGTTCGCGTGCCCGTCGATCTACGAACCACTGGGCATCGTCAACCTCGAGGCCATGGCCTGCGAGACAGCGGTCGTCGCCTCGGCGGTCGGCGGCATCCCCGAGGTCGTCGTCGACGGCGAGACCGGTCTGCTGGTCGCGTACGACCCGGCGAAGGCGGGCGACGCTGATTACATCGCCAACTTCGAGGCCCAATTCGCAGCGAACGTCAACGAGTTGACCCGTGACCGGGCAAAGGCCGAGGCCTTCGGCAAGGCCGGCCGTCAGCGCTGCATCGACGAGTTCTCGTGGGAGAAGATCGCCCAGGAGACCGTCGCCGTCTACGAGAAGGCGATCGCGGCACACAAGGCCAAGCAGGCCTGAGCTGCCGTACACGCAACGCGCCCCCGTCCGGACGAACCGGACGGGGGCGTGTTCTGTGTGGTCGGGTCAGCCGACGACGCCGCGAAGCGCCTCCAGCAGATCGGTTGCCTCCTGAGCATTCAATTCGACGACCAGGCGTCCGCCTCCGTCGACCGGGACGCGCATGACGATCCCTCGGCCTTCCTTCGTGACCTCCATGGGGCCGTCACCCGTTCGCGGCTTCATCGCTGCCATCGCGTCCTCTACCTTTCCTGCGGGGGTTGAACGGGATCCATTATTCCAGGTTCCCCGCCACGAGAACGAGTTATGGTCTCCGGCTCGCCTGCCGAGGCCGGCTGGCCCGGTTGCTCGGGTACGGAGGCGGGTTGACCCATCTGGTCGGCAACCCGGGCGAGCAGCGCATCGACCTGTTCCATCGAGTAACCCCGCGGAACGACGGCGAACTCGACGTCACGCACATCGGCTGACGACAGCGCTCCGTCGGGCATCTCCGGCGCCACCCGATCGTCGACGACATCGGGCA